>CAZCRK010000011.1:0-37819 GCA_964501035.1 uncultured bacterium | reverse complement strand
ACCATTTTCCAACTGTCCAACATATAATCGATTACTTTCAACTGCTGAGAATTCAGTATCTTGAATTGTATAAGAAGAATCACTGAGTAATTCGAAAGTTCTGAATGCAAACGTGTTTCCACCTTCGGGATTTAATGAAATAGGTTCATTCTCACATGATGTGAATAACATCATCAATATTGTTACTAAAAATAATTTAGTACGGTTGTTTAAACATGAATTTTTCAATGAATTATTGTATATCTCTTAGTGATGTTTCTATTGATTTTGCTACTTTTCGCCAATCGCTTTTCATTGCATCTTTAGCAATATCAACTACGGAATGATTAGTTTGTTCAAATATTTTATTTAACTTTTCATTTTTTTGCATATCTTCTAATGTAGAAGAACTCTCGTAATTCATTAAAATATTAATATCAGAATATTCCATAGCTTGAGACATATTATCAATTAACTTTGATTTCGATGGTGCATCTAGACCAAGAGTTTTAAAAGATTTCTGAGTGAAATTTCGATAATCATTTACTGAATGAACTAAAAATGCAGTTTTTATATTTTTATAGAAATCATCATCTGAATACTGTTCCTTTAGCAATTGGGGAATAAATGACATTTGCCAATCGTTACAGATAATAACATCAGGTGGCCAATACAATTTTTTTAATGTATCCAAAGCTACACGAGCAAAATATGCAAATTTCTCATCGTTATCCTTAAATATTCGACCATTTCTGGCTTTATACAACAACTCAGGTACTGGTTTGAAATAATCAAGATTCTCCATAAAATAAACCTGAACCCTAGTTTCCGGAATAAAAGCTGATTTTAGATTTACTAAATTAGATTTATTATTAAAGGAAATTTCCATATCTTTTAAACGAATTACTTCACGTAAAACATATTTTCGTTCACTAATAAAACCATACTTGGGTTGAGTTAATCGTATATCTATATCTGGATTGTCATGAAAAATACTAGAAACTTTTCGAGTAAAAGTTGCAAGTTCATAGGTTTCACAAAATGGAAATATTTCTGAGGTTAAATAAAAAATTCGTAGAGGAGCCATGTCATCCTTTAATTATTGTATTGATTATAATATTGTTTCGCTTTTTTATAATATTCACTATTGGGGTAATAGTCTATTAATTTTTTGAATTCTTCTTTTGCTTTTTCTTCATTACTTATATTTATATAACATAAACCTAGTTTATATTGTGCGTGATCGGCTTTGTTTGATGCAGGAAACGAAAATACATTCTCAAACTCTTTTATAGATCGTCTAAAATCTTTCATTGCATAATAAACTTCACCAATCCAATATTGGCAATTGTCTGCTAAGTCATTGGTTCTATCGACCGTGATTAAATAAGAAAAACTACCCAAACTTTTTGTCCATTCACCATTTTGATATTGAGATAATGCTTCAATATATTTTGCTTTGTATTCTTCTTTACTAATGGGTGGAATTTCTTGAATATGTCCTTTTATTTTTAGATCTGACATTTCACGATAACTTGTAGTTAATGAAACAATTTTATTTTCAATCATTACTAGGTCATTAACAATTTCAAAGTATAGACTATCTGTATAGAATGCCCTGTCTTCTAAAATTTTCACTTTATTTTGAAGCTTTAACATTGTTTCATCAATTACTGATGTTTCAACATCATCTGAGGTTGTTAATTTTTCTTCTAAGGTTGAAATAGTCCCTGATTGATTATCAATGGTTGTGTTTAAATTAGTAATCTGGTTTTCTAATTTTTCGATTTTTTCATCAAGTAATAACAAGTTTACTTTTAACTTTTTGACTTTACTATCACTCTCACTATTTGTAGTTGCAATATCGGGTGAAGTTGATGATTTTGAATGACAATTCATCAAAAATAGTGACATTAGCAAAATAATGGATAGTCGAAAATTTGTATTAAAACTATTGTACATTACTGCTCCGTTAAATTATAAAAATTGAAGAAAAATATGGGTCGAATTTACAACTACATTACAACCCTTCGCAATTGATAAGTAATACATGATTAAAACTCTTTTTTTGTCTTTATACAAAATGCTCTAGCAAGTTCATACCCAACTACACCTGTGGCAACAGATACATTTAGGCTTTGTTTAATTCCCCGCATTGGAATTTCAAGATGAATATCTGCAAGAGCAGAAACCTCTTCAGAAACACCTGTAACTTCATTGCCCACAATAAAGCATATTGGAAAATTAAAATCCTGTAAATAAATTGATGTTGAACTGGTGGTTTGCTCCACTAATGCCAAAGTAATTCCATTTTCCTTCAACGAGGTTACGGCATCTACTGGATTTTCAAAGTGCTCCCAAGGGACAGCATCTTCAGCACCAAGCGCTGTTTTATGTAAATCATCTCTAGGAGGGTACGCTGTATAACCTGTTAGAAAAATTTTTTCTGCCCCAAACCCGTCCGCGGAACGAAAAATTGACCCTACATTATGAACAGATCGTACATTTTCAACTAAAATTGAAACAGGTACACGGGGTATAAACTTTACTTCATCTAATGTAGGACGAGCTGCCTTTAACTCATCATTCGTTCGTTTTATTCTATTATTCATAGTTCAATTTTCTAGGAGTAAAAAGCAGTTCATCTCTTTGAGAATCTAGTTTTAAATCTGAAATTGTTAATTGGATATTTATCTTCTTTTTTTTATCAAATACATCAATATGTTTGGGAAATTGCAGACTATCAATTTGTATAATTTCAGTAATACTTATATTTTTTAATATTCTGCCTGTTTTAGAAATAAATTCAGCTTTTCTAATTATATTGAATTCTTCATCAATCCATAGTTTTTTGATAGGATTTCGAATAGATTTATTCTGGGGGACACATTTAACAATCACACATTCTCTTCCAAAAATATTTTCATTGCCTAAAATAGAATTTTCATGATTACTAATCACTTTTGGCGATAACTCTAACTCTGATAAATCAAATTCATTGCGATTTACAGGTTTATCAGTGATTTCCACCAATTTCCCTGTAATTGGCATTGTCATCCATTGTTGTTTTTTATTATCTGTGAACTGATGTTCCCAGTAAGAAACACCTTTCATGTTTTCAGGTTTATGAACTATGACTCGTGTTTTCTTTTGCACTTTTCCTGTATCTGACCATTGAACAAAAATGCTTAATTTTTTTGATTTATCAAGTTTGTTTTGCTGAGTTTGATGTAATTCTACAGAGTATGTTTGGTCAATATTATTTGTATTATTGAGCACATTTAACAAAACAGAATTCGCGTCTTTTTCTTCCCCATAGCTAAACGCTAAATAAAGGGTTAAAAGTAATAATTTGATAAAATTCATAGCTCGAAAATTACAATTATAATCCCTTTATAAAAAAGAGTATTGACCGCATATACAATTTCTTTAAATTGTTACTTAAATACGCGTAGGAATTAACTGAAATGAAAGTAATAACTAAGGTTAAATTATGAAAAAAGCAAATATCCATTACACAGTCTCAATGGAAAATCCTCATACACACATTTTTCATGTAAAAATTGATATTGGAGATTTAACTAATAAAACTATTGAACTTTATATGCCAACATGGACTCCAGGTTCATACCTTATTCGTGAATATTCCAAAAATATCATTTCTGTCAAATCTGTCTCAGACAACACCAAACTAAATACATCAAAAATAAATAAAAATACATGGGAAATAGAACTGAATGGACATAAAAAGTGTTCAATTGAGTATGACGTGTACGCATTTGAAATGAGTGTGAGAACAAGCTTTTTGGATAGCGACCATGCTATGATAAATGGGGCAAGTGTATTTATGATTCCAAAAGGGTTTGAAAACCAACAGTTATCTGTTGAATTCGAGCCATTTCATAAATGGAATAAAATTACTACAACGCTCAAAAATTACAAAAGCAGCAAAGAGAGGTTTATTGCTAAAAACTTTGATGAATTAGTAGACTCTCCAATTGAAATTGGTAACCATAAAACTAAACAATTTCAAGCGTCAAACATATCCCATGAATATGCAATCGTTTCGTCGGGAAATGAAAACATGGAATCTATTATATCTGATACGACTAAAATATTAGAAACAACACATAAAATATTTGGCTCAATCCCTTATGAACATTACATATTTTTCTTATATTTAAATTCTGAAGGCTATGGTGGACTAGAGCATTCCAACTCGTGTTCTATGATATTTAATAGACATGGGTTTACAGATAGAAAATCATATATTAAATTCATCGGATTAGTTTCACATGAATTTTTTCATACATATAATGTAAAACGAATTCGTCCAAAAGAGTTGGGACCTTTTGATTATGAAAATGAAAATTATACAACTCTACTTTGGATTGCTGAAGGAGTTACGAGTTATTATGATAATCACATTTTACTAAGATCTGGAACAGTTTCTATTAAAGAATATTTAGAATTGATTTCTCATGATATTCGCCAATTACATAAAAGACCTGGACGAAATGTCCAATCTGTTTCGGATGCTTCATTTGATGCATGGATTAAGCTATATCGCCCTGATGAAAACAGCCATAATACTTCAATTTCATATTATTTAAAAGGTGGGCTAATTATCTTAATTCTTGATTTACTCATCAGAAATAATACAAACAATAATTCATCATTAGATGACGTATATCAACTTTTTTGGAATAATTATAAATCAACAAAAGAAGGATTGACAGAAAAAGATTTCTTTGATGCAGTTGAAAAAGTTTCAGGGGATAGTTGCAAAATTATTCAAAATTACATTCATAACATTGAAGAATTAGATTTTAACTCATATTTACATTTTGCAGGATTAGAACTACAAACCGAATATTCCAAGTCTGATTATAAAAATGCTTCATGGTTTGGTTTGAACATTTCTCCAAATAGTACGGTTATTTCAAGGGTGTTTTCGGATGGGCCTGCATATTCTGATGGATTAAATGCTCGAGATGAAATAATTGCAATAAATGGGTATCGATTAACATCTGAAAATATCAAAACATCTTTATCAACTTGCAAAATTAATACACACCATGAATTTACAATATCTCGCAATGCTATGTTAAAAACAATTCATGTAAAACCAATTGAAATGCCATTTGATAAATATTCAATAACTCAGATTAACAATCCATCAAAATCTCAAAAATTACTGTTTGAATCATGGTTGAATACTACCTGGGATGACGGAATTAAATAACCAACCAGTCTTAGTGGCAAATGGAGATTTTCCGACTCATCCAACTCCATTACAGTATTTAAAACATGCATCCACAATTATTTGCTGTGATGGTGCCACAGATTTATGTTCTCAAAATGGGTTTAAACCGGATGCGATAATTGGAGATTTAGATTCAATTTCTAGTCAAAGTAAAAATAAATTTGAATCCATCTGCACATTTTTACCAGACCAAAATGAAAATGATTTACGAAAATCCATAAAGTGGGCTGAAGACAATGATATAAAGCAGCTAATTATTGTAGGAGTAAGTGGCAAACGAGAAGATCATTCAATTGGAAATATTTTCTCAATTTTACAATTTAAAACAAATTTAATAATCAAAATTGTAACTGATTATGGTGAATTTTTGGTTCTAAACAAAAACAAAAATATTATAGATAGCTTTGTAGGTCAACAAATTTCAATTTTTACAACCGATGATTCAATTAAATTTACTTCTGAAGGATTGAAATATGTTTTAGAAAATACTTCCCTACCATTTTTATATTCTGGAACATTAAATGAATCACTTTCAGACAATATCACTTTAACCCTTAGCCATGGGAAGGCATTGATTTTCAAAACACATGGAGAATAATTTAACACTCATAAATCCAGCAACAAATACAGAAATCATTTCTATCCCATATCATTCATTCCCTGATGTAGAGTTGATTGTTAACAAATCTAAACAAACTCAAAAAAGATGGAAAAAAACATCCGTAATTGAACGAATACAATTAATCGAAAAAGTGATTTCATATTTTGAATCAAATAAAGATAAAATTGCATTAGATATCACACGTCAAATGGGCAGACCCATTTCTCATTCTATAAATGAAGTGGATGGAACAATTTTCCGTATGAAGGGATTATGTGAAATTGCTGAACAAGCATTAACAGATGATATTCTTCCACCAATTGATGGATTTAACCGACATATTAAACGTGAACCACTTGGGGTTGTATTGGATATCGCAGCGTGGAACTATCCTTTACTCATTGCAGTAAATGTAATTGCTGCTTCGGTGTTAGCTGGAAACTCGGTACTGATTAAACATAGCTCAATCACTCCTTTATGTGCTCAACATTTCGAAGATGCGTTCAACTCAGTAGGTGCTCCTCAATTCTTAGTAAATGCCTTAGTGCTTACCCATCAAAATACAGAAAAACTAATAGATTCTGGATTAATAGATTATGTCTCATTTACAGGTTCAGTTTCTGGTGGACATAAGATCCAACAATCAGCTTCCAATCAATTTATAAATGTTGGATTAGAATTGGGAGGTAAAGATCCAGCTTATATTTGCGATGATGCAATATTCGACCACACTTTGGAAAATGTGATGGATGGAGCATTTTACAATGCGGGGCAATCCTGTTGTTCTGTAGAGCGTATTTATGTGCAGGAATCAATGTATGAATATTTTGTAGAACATGCAATAAATTGGATGAACAAACTCAAAATTGGAGACCCTCTTAATCCAAATATAACAATGGGAGCAATGGCACAAAAGTCAGGAATTGAAACCATTCAAAATCAGTTAAAAGATGCAAAACGAAAAGGTGCTCTTATTCATGAATATTCTAGTACTATTCCAAACATTGGAAATTTCATGAAACCGTCCATCATAACAAATTGTTCTCATAAAATGGACATCATGATGGAAGAATCTTTTGGACCTGTAGTTGGAATAATGTCTGTCAAAAATGATGATGAAGCAATCAAACTAATGAATGATAGTCCCTACGGTTTAACTGCATCTGTTTGGACGCAATCACATGAAAGAGCAACATCAATTGCAGATAAAATTGAAACAGGTACAGTCTTTATGAACAGATGTGATTTTCTTGACCCTCATCTACCTTGGGTTGGGGTAAAAGACAGTGGAAGAGGAGCAAGTTTGTCTAAAATTGGTATTCAACAATTAACTCGCCCTAAATCATATCATTTCAAACTGAAAGTATAGGAGTAGAATGTCACATCCGATAATAGAAAAACTGAAAATTGATGGTATTTCCAAGATTAAAGTGGGAATTTTTGATGTCGATGGAATTTTTCGTGGTAAATATATAAACTTCAAAAAATTTGCATCTGCAATTGAAAATGGATTTGGTTTTTGTGATGTTATTTTTGGGTGGGATATAGTAGATGAATTGTATGATAAATCATCCGTTACTGGGTGGGAAACTGGTTTTCCAGATGCTCCTGCTAAAATTGACCCTAATTCATATCGTAAAATCCCATGGGAACCTGAAACTGCATTGTTTATTGCAGATTTTGAAAACAATGATGGTTCACCCTACCCTGCGTGTCCTAGGCAATTACTTAAAACTGTCTTGGATGAAGCAAATTCAATGGGTTACTCAATAAAATCTGCATTTGAATATGAATTTTTTATGTTCAATGAAACTCCTCACTCAATCGAAGAAAAAAACTTTGAAAATCTCAACTCGTTTACACCCGGAATGTTTGGGTATTCTATATTACGTAATTCTGTGTATAGTGAATTATACCATGATTTTATTGATATGGCAAACGAAATGGATTTTGAATTAGAGGGAATTCACACTGAAACCGGTCCTGGAGTATTGGAAGCCTGTATAAGCGTTGACTCCGGGTTGCAATCTGCAGATAAAGCAGCATTGTTTAAAACTTTTGCAAAAGTATTGGCTCAACGTAAAGAGTTAATGGCTACATTTATGGCAAAATGGAATGCTGAATATCCAGGTCAAAGTGGACATTTACATCAATCATTGTGGAAAGAAGATGGAACTAGTGCGTTTTATGATGCATCAAAAGAAAATGGAATGAGTGATACATGCCGGCATTATTTGGCAGGTCAATTGCAACTTTTACCCTTTGTTTTACCAATGGTAGCTCCGACGATTAATTCATATACCCGGATGATAAAAGGCTTTTGGGCTCCAACCCATTCCAATTGGGGACTTGATAATAGAACGTGTGCGATTCGTTACATTCCAGGCTCTCCAAAAAGTACTCGACTTGAATATCGCATAGCTGCTGCGGATGGTAATCCATATTTAACATTGGCTGCATCGGTTGCAACTGGTTTGTATGGTATCAAACATAAATTAGAACCATTCCCCATGGTTAATGGCAACGCGTATGATTTAGATACTTCTTCAAAAAACCCCATTTTACCAAACTCACTCAACGATGCAATTCATGCGTTTAGTTGCAATGAAATTATGAATGATATATTCGGCAAAGATTGGGTTAGACATTTCACAATTTCAAGGAAATGGGAAGTAAAGGCGTATGATAATCAAAAATCATGTGATGTTGATTGGAATTGGATGTTAAAACGATATTTTGAAATAATTTAACAAGGTCTCTTATGATTCAATATAATTACCCCACAGTTATTTTTTATGGTAAAAACTCAATCCAATCATTACCCCCTGCAATACTGAAAGATGGTTGCAAAAGAGTATTGATAATCACAGATAATGGATTGGTAGAAGCAGGCATTGCAGAACAAGTCAAATTGCAATGTTTACAACAAAATTTGCATGTTGATGTATTTTCAAACATCCATTCAAATCCATTAGAAGAAGATGTGTTAAAAGCACGTCAATATTTCCTTATGGGGCAATATGATGCAATTATTGGTTTAGGTGGTGGTAGTGCAATGGATGTTGCAAAAACTGTAAAATTTTTAGCAGTTCATGAACCACCTTTAGCTCAATACGACGATGCAATTGGTGGGGATGCACTCATTACAAATGAAATGCCACCATTATATGCTATTCCAACAACTGCAGGAACTGGAAGTGAAGTTGGCAGATCATCTGTGGTAACTTTGCAGGATACAGGTCGTAAAACCATATTTTTTCACCCAGATTTAATGCCCAATATTGCAGTTTTAGATCCAAATTTTACGATTAAACTTCCACCACATATTACGGTTGCAACTGGCATTGATGCATTTTCTCATTGTTTGGAAGCGTTCTTGGTGGATTCATTTCATCCCATGGCAGATGCTATTGCTCTAGAAGGTTTGAAAATGATTGTAGAAAATCTTCCAAAGGTAGTTGAGAATGGAAATGACATTGATGCTCGTGGAAAAATGCTACTATCAGCAACAATGGGTGCAACTGCTTTCCAAAAAGGATTGGGAATGATTCATTCCATAGCACACGCTCTTTCTGCTCATAAAAATACGCATCATGGACTGGCAAATGCTTTAGCAATGCCTTTTTGTTTAGAGTTTACATACCAAAAAGCAACCGTTACAGAAAATAAATCGTTGTTAAATAAATTAGAAATTATCAACAATATTTTTGATAAAAATCAATCTTTATATGAAAACGTAAAACAATTTATAAAGAGTTTAAATGTAAACTTAGGCTTGATAAATCATAATTTTAATGAAGAAGATATTTCTACACTCAGTGAAATTGCTTTTGAAGATGCCTGCCATTCAACACATCCATTTGCAGTATCTCTGAACGATTTTACACACGTATTAACCCAAAGTATGAAAGGATAGAATCAAGATGAATTTTCAAGGACTACAAAGTTGGTTATTGCAGCACGAATTTTGGAGCGAAATGTTAACATTTGTAATTATTATATTGGGAAGTTGGGTTTCATTTTTTATTACACGTAAAATAATTTTAACAAGTATTACTAAAATTTTACGAAAAACAACAACCCATCTCGATGATGTACTTATTGAAAGAAAATTTTTCCATCGAATTGCTTTCTTTGCTCCAATAATAATTGTTTTCAATTTTGCCTATATGTTGCCTGAATTTAGTACTATTTTACAGAGAGCAAGTCTAGGGTCAATGGTAGTTGTTGCAATATTTGCAATTCAAGCATTTCTGTCGGCAATTTCAGATATTTATTCGCAATCAAAGTATGCTGAACAAGTTCATATTAAAGGGTATATTCAAGTTGTAAAATTAATATTAACAATTTTAGGAGTTATTCTTTTTGCAGCAGTAATCAGCGGTAGATCCCCAATTTACTTACTCAGTGGTGTTGGAGCATTAACAGCAGTTTTAATGTTGGTATTCAAAGACACAATTCTCTCGTTAGTTGCCAGTATTCAAATAAATTCAAATGAACTTATGAAAGTAGGTGATTGGGTGGAAGCGCCACAATTTGGTGCAGATGGAGATGTTATAGATATTGCATTACATACGGTTAAAATACAAAATTGGGATAAAACAATTACTGTCATCCCAACACATAAACTCATTGACTCATCGTTTAAAAATTGGAAAGGAATGTCTCAAAGTGGCGGTAGGCGTATTAAACGATGCATTAACTTAGATATGTCAAGTATAAAATTTGTTGACGAAAATTTACTCAGTAAATTTATGAATTTTGAACTTATTCAGAACTATTTAAATGAAAAATCAAAAGACATTAAACAACATAACGAATCTCAAAATATAAATACGAATGAGCGTATAAACGTCAGAAGATTAACTAATATTGGAACGTTTAGGGCATACCTTAAAGAATACTTAAAACAAAACAAATCAATCCATGGTAGTATGACTTTTTTAGTTAGACAACTTGAACCTACGCAACACGGTTTACCCTTGCAAGTATATGTATTTACAAATGATACAGATTGGATTCGATATGAAGACATACAATCTGATATATTTGATCATATTTTAGCAGTATTGCCTGAGTTTGAATTGAAAATATTCCAACACCCAACAGGACATGACTTTCAACAGTTAAAATAAAGCAAAAATATTACGAAATAATAATGTTTAGAGTTGAAACTAATCTCCATGCAGCCTCTGAAGTCAAGCCAAATGAAGTATTTAAATCAAGTGCTCTTTCAAAATGGTGCAAGGCTTGCTCATTCAACCCATATTGAGATAATGCAAATCCAATACTACCTTCAAATGCTGCTTCATATTTTTGATTCTTGGTTTGAATGGCTAATTCCAATCCTTTGTATGCAAACTCAAGAGATTTAACAATATCTTTATGATGATAGTTGCCAGATAACTTATCATAATAATCTAGTTTTTCTTCATTACTAAGGTAAGTGGATCCCTGTTTAAGAATATGTTCAACATTAACTAAAGAGGTGTCTTGCCCTAATAGTAGTGCAACGTGAAAAATTATGAGTATAGTAAAGTTAACTTTCATTTTTACAATTTAACAGCAAATCTATTTTACAACAATTGTCTTGATATTCACAAACTCTTGAATTCCCTCTTTGGAAAGTTCTCGTCCATACCCTGATTTTTTAATTCCACCAAATGGAAGCCTTGGATCTGATTTGGTCATATCATTGATAAACACTGCTCCGGATTCAATTTGTTTTGCATACTGAATTCCCTTTTCAAGATTTTCTGTCCATATACAAGCCCCGAGGCCTAAATCTGAATTGTTAGCAATAGTTATTGCTTCATCAACGTTTTTTACAGATATAATGCTAAACACTGGTCCAAATGTTTCCTCATTCATCACTGGCATTTCTTCAGTGCAATCTCTTAATAAGGTTGGGGGATAAAAGAATCCATGTCCACTAATAGGTTGCCCACCCAAAACTAAGGTTGCACCCATTGAAATCGATTCACTAACTTGCTGATGAAGGTCGTCAACAAATTCAGGTTTTGCTAATGGACCAATATGTGTGTTTGAATTTTTAGGGTCACCAATTGTTAAAGATTGTATTTTTTCGGTAACTTTTTCTACAAATGTATCCAAGATTGATTCAGAAACAATAAATCGTTTAGCTGAAATACACGATTGTCCAGCATTTAAAAATCGTGCATTAATTGCAGAATGGACACAGGTATCCAAATTGGCATCATCCAAAACGATGAACGGGTCTGAGCCTCCTAATTCAAGAACTGATTTCTTTATCTCTCTACCTGCAATACTGGCTACTGCACTCCCTGCTTGCTCACTTCCAGTTAGTGTAACTGCTTGAATGCTATCATGTTGAATTACATACTCAACTTGTGAAGATTGAATTACAAGGGTACGAAAGACATGGGTTGGAAATCCAGATTTTTGCACTAATTCTTCAATTTTCAACGCACAACCTGTCACGTTGGATGCATGTTTTAACACAGATGTGTTTCCTGCCATTAAATTGGGTGTTAAAAATCTAAAAACTTGCCAAAACGGAAAATTCCAAGGCATGACTGCTAATATTGTACCTAAGGGTTCATAAGATACAAAACTGTGACTAAATTCAGTTTGTATAGTTTTATCTTGTAAAAATGATGCTCCATGTTCGGCATAATATTCACATACCCAAGCACATTTTTCAATTTCTGCAAATGATTCAGTAATAGGCTTACCCATTTCTTCAGTAATCAAATTGGCTAAATAGGATTGTTCAGCACGCAATATTTGCACCAATTTTTGCAAGCATTGTTGTCTAAAATGAAATTCACTTTCTTTCCAATCTACAAAAGATTTGTGAACTTCAGATAAAATTTGTTCAATCTCTTTTTGTGAATAGGGAGCATACTCCATTATTTTTTCACCATTTGAAGGATTGATAGATATCATATTGTACTCCTATTATTGCTATCTAAAATTGCAACGAATTAAAAATATATTTAAAGAAATATTCATCTAATTTTTCATCCTTTTGCTTGTTCACTGATTAATAAAATTGGTAATTTTCTTGTCTGTTTTTATGTCAATTTTCATTATTTAAATCAAAGATAGGATTATTTTATGAGCAATTCGATTGTAAATGTGCCAAAAGCAATAAATGAACCAATTAAAAGTTATGGAGCTGGTTCACCTGAAAAGAAATCTTTAAAAGCTATGATATCTCGCATGAAATCTGAGCAAATCGAAATACCCATAATTATTGGTGGTAAAGAAGTTAAAACAGGAAATTTAGGAAAATGTGTAATTCCTCATAACCACAAACATGTTTTGGCAACATACCATAAAGCCGGTGAAAAAGAAGTTGCATTGGCAATTGAATCTGCTTTAGAAGCTCGGAAACAATGGGCTTCTACTCCATGGGAAGCAAGAGTCCGAATATTTAAAAAAGCTGCTTCATTACTTCAAGGACCGTATCGAGATATATTGAATGCTGCTACTATGTTAAACCAAAGCAAAAATGCATTTCAAGCTGAAATAGATTCTGCATGTGAATTGATTGATTTTTTCAATTTTAATTGTGAATATTTACAACAAATTTATGCAGAACAACCACCTCATTCTCCTGATGGCATGTGGAACAGTGTTGAGTACAGACCATTAGAAGGGTTTGTTTTTGCAGTTACTCCATTTAATTTTACTTCTATTGCAGGGAATCTACCTTCTGCACCTGCATTAATGGGAAATGTAGCACTATGGAAACCAGCATCATCTGCCGTTTATTCAGGGTATTTTTTAATGAAATTGTTTAAAGAGGCTGGAGTACCTGATGGTGTTATTAATTTCATCCCAGGATCAGGTGGTCAAGTAGGTAATCCAGTACTCGCTAGTGAATATTTAGCTGGTATCCACTTCACTGGCTCAACTGAAGTATTTCAAGGTATGTGGAAAACTGTTGGAGAAAATATCCAAACTTATAAAACATATCCAAGAATTGTAGGTGAAACGGGTGGTAAAGATTTTATTGCGGTTCATGAATCTGCAGATGCAAATGAAGTAGCAACAGGTATGCTTCGTGGCGCATTTGAATACCAGGGTCAAAAATGTTCTGCTGCATCACGATGTTATATTCCTAAATCGCTCTGGAATGATGTAAAAGAGAAATTTGTGAATGATGTTGCGACTCTTAAAATGGGAGATCCAGAAAATTTTACTCATTTTGTAAATGCTGTCATTGATGAAGCTGCATTTGATAGTATCACCGCCTATATTGATTATGCAAAAAATGCCAATGACGCTGAAATATTAACGGGTGGTGGATATGATAAATCGACAGGGTACTTTATTGAACCCACAACAATTGTAACAACAAATCCTCATTTCAAATCAATGGAAGAAGAAATTTTTGGACCTGTATTAACAATTTACATCTATGATGAAACGTGGGAAGAAGTTTGTAAGTTGGTAGATTCAACATCACCCTATGCATTAACGGGTGCAATTTTTGCAAAAGATAGATATGCTATTAATGTTGGAGCAAAGTTGTTAGAAAATTCTGCAGGTAATTTTTATATAAACGATAAACCAACAGGTGCAGTAGTTGGTCAACAACCTTTTGGAGGTGCTAGAGCTTCAGGGACAAATGATAAAGCAGGGTCAGCCGTAAATCTACTACGATGGGTTTCTCAACGTACCATAAAAGAGACATTTGTACCTCCAGTTGATTATCGATATCCATTTTTGGAAGAGAAGTAAAGTCACTCTCTAATGAGTAAACCACAAAAAACTGTGTTAATAGCATTGGGTGGCAATGCACTTTCTCCTAAAAATGAAGCTGGGACAATAAAGCAACAATTTGCTCATACTCGTGAAAGTTTGAAAGCAGTGATGCATTTTGTACGAGCTAATTACAATATTTGCATTACACACGGAAATGGCCCACAAGTTGGTGCGGAATTGTTAAGAAATGAAGTTGCAGAGCAAACTACACCACCCCTACCTCTTGGAGTATTAGTGGCAAACACTCAAGGTTCAATGGGTTATATGATTCAACAATCTCTTCAAAATGCTCTATATTCAGAAGAATCAGAAAGAGAAGTGGTTTCATTTATTTCGCAAATGAAAGTGGATAAAAATGATCCAGCAATAAATGCTCCAAGTAAGTTTATTGGAAAACGTTATTCAGCTAGTGAAGCTAAAGAATTACACGATAAATTTGGGTGGTTATTAAAAGAGCAGGAAAAAGGAGAATTTAGAAGGGTTGTTCCTTCACCGACTCCACTATATATTTTTAATGGAAAATCAATTAAACATTTGGTTGATTTTGGAACAATTGTAATTGCAGGCGGTGGAGGAGGTATTCCTGCATATAATGATGAATTTGGTAATTTAGAGGGTTTAGACGGCGTAATTGACAAAGATAGAACTTCAGCACTTCTCGGCCGAATAATCAAAGCAGAAGAAATGTATATTATTACAGATGTAGATAATATTTTTCTCAATTTCAAAAAAGAAAATGAAACTCCAATCCATACAGCTACTGCAAACGAAATTGAAACATGGATAAATGATGGTCATTTTGGAAGAGGTACCATGGAGCCAAAACTCAGAGCTGCGATTTACTTTTTGAAGTATCATGGATCGTCAGTAGTTATCACCTCAATTGACAAAGTTAAAGATGCTTTAAATGGAAAAGCAGGTACACGAATAATTAAATGAAGGATTATGCATGAAAATACATGAGTATCAGGGAAAACAACTTTTAAAAAATTATGGTATACCCATTCAAGATGGTTATGTAATTGAATCGTTGGACGATGCTGAATCTACCATCGACAAAGTAAAGGCAGATTTCAATTCTGAAGCTGTTGTTGTTAAAGCCCAAATTCATGCCGGTGGACGAGGAAAAGGAGGTGGAGTAAAATATTCACCCACAAAAGAAGATGCATTGGAAAATGCAAAAAATATTCTAGGAATGAATCTAACAACCCACCAAACAGGTCCATCCGGTCAACGTGTTCGAAAAGTTTACATTACCGAAGCTTTGGATATTGAATCTGAATACTATGCTGCAATTACACTCGACCGTGCAAAAGGGTTGGATGTTTTCATGGTTTCTACTGAAGGGGGTATGGAAATTGAAAAAGTTGCAGAGGAAACTCCAGAAAAAATTATTAAAATATGGATAAATCCACTAATTGGAATAAAATCATTCCAAACCAGAAAATTAGCGTTTGGTTTAGGGCTCACTGGCTCAGCGTTTAAACAAGCAACAAAAATTTTTATGCAAATGTATTCATGCTACCGTGGAACCGACTCTTCACTTGTTGAAGTCAACCCCTTGGTAAAAACTGATGATGGAGACATAGTTGCCCTGGATGCGAAGTTTAATTTTGATAGTAATGCTCTGTATCGCCAAAAAGAAATTGCTGAAATGAGAGACTTGCATGAAGAAGACCCAACTGAAGTGGAAGCAAGTAAATTTGATTTGAATTATATCAAGCTTGATGGTAATGTCGGTTGTATGGTAAACGGAGCTGGTTTAGCAATGGCAACCATGGACATTATTAAACTTGCTGGTGGTGAACCGGCTAACTTTTTAGATGTAGGTGGAACTGCAAATGTGGATACTGTAAAAAATGGTTTTAAAATTATTTTAAGTGATTCAAATGTAAAAGCTGTATTGATTAATATTTTCGGTGGTATTGTGAGATGTGACCGTGTTGCGAATGGCGTGGTACAAGCTGTAAAAGATTTACATTTATCTGTTCCCGTTGTAGTTCGATTGGAAGGAACAAATGCTACAGAGGCAAAAGAAATATTAACAAACTCAGGTGTATCAATTATCCCAGCAGAAAGCATGCAAGATGCAGCAGAAAAAGTTGTAAAAGCAACGCAACAGTAATGAGAGGTTATAATGTCAATATTGATTAATAAAAATACAAAAGTGATAGTCCAAGGTATTACTGGTTCAGAGGGCACATTTCATGCAACTCAAATGCTTGAGTATGGCACTAAAGTAGTTGGTGGTGTTACACCGGGGAAAGGTGGACAAATGGCATTAGATGGTAAAGTGCCTGTTTTCAATTCAGTTGAAGAAGCCAAAAATACAACAGGTGCTAATGCATCAATCATTTTTGTTCCACCTGCATTTGCTGCAGAAGCTGTCATTGAAGCTTCAATGGCTGGAATAAAAGTTGTAGTTTGCATAACTGAAGGAATCCCAGTACAAGATATGGTACAGGTGAAAAAAATTATTACGGAAAACGGTACACAAATGATTGGGCCAAACTGTCCTGGTATTATAACGGTTGATGAATGTAAAATGGGAATTATGCCAGGATTTATCACCAAAAAAGGTAATATTGGAGTCGTTTCAAAATCAGGAACTTTAACCTATGAAGCAATTGGTCAGTTAGTCGATGAAGGACTGGGTCAAACTACTGCTCTTGGTATTGGAGGTGATCCAATCATTGGAACTGATATGAAGAAAGCATTGGAGTTGTTTCAGGCAGATGATAATACACATGGTGTTGTTGTTATTGGCGAAATTGGTGGTCAAATGGAAATCGAAGCTGCACGATGGGCTAGTGATAATATGACAAAACCTATTGTCGGTTTTATTGCTGGACAAACTGCACCTCCCGGAAGACGTATGGGACATGCAGGGGCTATCGTTTCTGGAGGGGATGATACTGCAGAAGCAAAAATGAGAATCATGAAAGAATGTGGAATCGATGTTTGTGAATCAGTAGCAGAAATTGGTGCAAAAATGAAACATGCTTTGGAAAAATCTGAAGTAGTAATTTAATAAAAGGGGAAACATGGGAAATAGAACATTTGCAATTATCAAACCAGATGCTGTAAAAAATAATTATACAGGTCAAATTTTTGATAGAATTTTAAAGGCTAACTTTACTGTTTTGGGTGCTAAGATTATTAAATTAACAAAACAACAAGCAGAAGGATTTTATGCTGTACATGCAGAACGACCATTTTATGGCGAATTAACCGACTTTATGTCATCCGGTCAATGCATGGTATTAGCCCTTCAAAAAGCCGATGCAGTTACTGAATGGAGATCGACTATTGGTGCAACAAACCCAGAAGATGCGAATGAAGGTACTATTCGAAAAGATTTTGCAACAAGCTTGGGTGAAAATGCAGTTCATGGTTCAGATTCTGATGAAAACGCTGAAAAAGAGATTGCTTTTTTCTTCACAGAATCGGAACTTATTGCTAATCAATAAGGGGTAAATTGTGTTAAAACGGACTTTTATAATCATATTTGGGTTGATTTTTCTTTCATCGTGTGAATCAACAATTGAGAGAAAAAATATTAGTGTTAATAGAACAGTAAAAGTCCATTCGACACAGTTTCAAAACAACCCAGAAAACTATACTTTTGCATGGGCGCCTCCGGAAGGTCCATCTAAAAGTAGAGCCAATTTCAAGGTTGAACAAAATGTAATGTTATTTACTCCTGATATTGAAGGAGATTATCGAATTTTATTATCGGTTGAGTCTATTGGAGGAGAAATTTTACACGAGGAAGAATTTCTCTTTCGTGCTAAAGCAGATGATGCTTCTGCACTAATTGAAGAAGATATTGTAGAAAGTCCCAAAGAGAAACCTACTCAAAAAATTTCTGAAGTTAAAATACCTATTAAAGAAAATGTAAAACCAAAATCAGTTAAAAAACAACCTTCTCCAAAACCACAAGTGAAAAAAAATCTAACGATTCAAGTTGCTGCATGGCCATCACTTGAAGAAGCTCGAAAAGATCAATTAGAGCTAATTGACTTGGGGTTTGATGCGTACACACAGCGCATTTATATCGCAAAAAAAGATGCTGTATGGTGGAGAGTTAGAGTAGGTAGTTTTGATGATGAATCAATTGCAAAGTCTGTTCGAAACAAACTCGTTAAGATTAGAGGTAATGATATTTGGATAGATAATGTCAAATGAAGAAACACCTCCTCAATTTCTTCCACTTCCTTTTGAATTCAAACATAATATAACAGATTTAAAATATGCTGTAAAATTCGGAGTTAAATTCCGAAATATTTTCTTTGGGATACTAACCTCTCTCCCACTTTACGTGTTTCACCAATTTGTTTATAATTCCTCCTCTAATCCATTGATAAAAATATGTTTGTTTATATTGTCAATCATATTAACTATAGTATTGAGTTTTAATATTTCCAAAACCACATTAGATTTTTTGCATAAAAAAGAGTTTATAAGTATTTTTAGTACATTTAAAAGTATGTATCAAAGTTTTTGGAATATTGTATTCCCCGTGTTAGGAATTTTAATCATTGTTTTATTCTTTGGATCCATTGAATGGTTGTTTTCAAAATTATCTGAAATTTTGCAATTAAAATTTATCTTATATGGCTTATTTTATCCTATTCACTTACTTGTTTCAGCATTTATGATTTATTCGTTAATTGTGGCAATTTTTGGTATTTTTACATCTCCGACTTTTGCCATAACACGGAAAGAAAGCCAATTTGATAGAGTGTTTAATCTATATTCATTCTTCTGGAAATATTGGGTTAAAATGCTGGTATATGTGTTTATAGCAATTTTATTGACTGTACTTTTTTCAATTTTATTTTTCGCACTTTTAAAAAATAGTGTTGTATTGTTAGATTTATTTTACAATTCAAACTTAAATACAATTTTCTTCATAAACGATTTACAACTAAATTGGTTTGAAAATATATTTTTTCATAGTACACGTCTTTTAATAATAGGGTATATGGTTTCTTTTATTTATTCTGGAATTGTAACTACTGTTAAAAGTATTGAAAAAATAAATTGAACATAAATTTTGCTTGTTATTTTTACATTTATATTTTGCAAGTAAAACTAATCTATTTTTCTTGGTTTACATAACGAATAATTACTAAATTTTTTAGCTTTACTATAATGTACTTTTTGTAAAGACATAATTTAAACGATATATAAGGAATACAGAGTATGGCTGTACCAAAAAGAAAAATATCTAAAACACGAGGAAGAAAAAGACGTACACATTGGAAATATTCTGTTCCACAAGTTGGAACATGTCAACAATGTAATTCGCCTAAACTTCCATACCGTGCTTGCCCGGAGTGTGGTTACTACAAAGGAAGACCAGTAATTTCATCACAGGAAGCGTAACCGCTTAACAATTCTATGAAAATCGCCTTAGATGTAATGGGCGGAGATTTTGCACCTTTATCTAATATTAAAGGTGCATTTGATTTTATAAAAGACCTCCATTCTGAAAACAGTGAACTAATTTTAGTTGGTAACAAAGCTCTTATTGAACCTGAACTTGTAAAATTTTCATCCAATTTAGATAGAGTTTCAGTTCACCATGCAACGCAAACTGTAGATATGGATGATAGACCATCTCGAGTAATAAAAACTAAGCCAGATTCATCATTAGTAAAAGCAATTGAATTGGTTAAATCTGGTGAAGCTGATGCAGTTGTCAGTGCAGGAAATACTGGCGCTCTTCTTACAACTTCATTATTAATACTTGGTAAAATTCCAGGAATTAAACGTCCAGCTCTTGCACCGTTTATTCCTACAAAAAATGATGGATTTATTTTATGTGATGCTGGAGCGAATTCAGATGTTAAACCTCAACATCTTGTTCAGTTTGCTTTGATGTCCAGTGCATATATGGAACAGATAAATGGACGTAAAAATCCACGAGTTGCTTTGTTGAACATTGGATCAGAAGAGGGTAAAGGTAATGAATTCACTTCCTCAGCGTATCCATTGTTAAAAGAACATATTTCAAATTTTGTAGGGAACATTGAATCACGCTACCTCCTTGAGGGAAAAGCAGATATTGTGGTTTGTGATGGCTTTACGGGTAACATCGTTTTGAAGTTAACTGAAGGTCTTATAAATCATATGATGGGTTGGGTCAAAGATAGTATTAAATCCCACCCTATTAGTAGAGTAGGTGCACCATTATTTTACCCTGTTTTTAATGATATTCGAAAAAGTTTTGATTATGAAGAACATGGGGGAACTCCATTTCTTGGAGTAAATGGATTAGTATTCAAATGCCATGGTGCTTCTAAAAATAAAGCAATTAAAAATGCGTTGTTTGCAGTTCAAAAAGCATGTTCTGAAAAATTGATTCAAAACATTGCAAACCAATTAGAAGAACATTTAGATATATTTGAGGAGAATAGTTAAACCGTGAATCATTCTATTAAAGCTAACATAACTGCTTTAGGAAAATATCTTCCAACCAATATTTTATCCAATAAAGATTTAGAAAAAATGGTAGAAACCTCTGATGAATGGATTGTTTCTCGAACTGGAATTTCTGAGCGTCGAATTGTGGATAAAGGCCAAGCGACAGTCGAAATGTCAGTTAATGCCATCAATAAGGTATTAAAATCTCGAGGCATTACTGCTGAAGAAATCGATGTTATAATTGTTGGAACCGTCACACCAGATATGATTTTTCCATCTTCTGCTGCTTTGATTCAAGATAAAATCGGCGCTTCAAAAGCATGGGGTTTTGATTTATCTGCAGCTTGTTCTGGGTTTGTATTTGCACTTCAAACAGGTGCTTCTATGATTGAATCTGGACGATATGAAAAAGTTTTAGTGGTTGGAGTAGATACTATGAGTTCTATTTTGGATTATGAAGATAGAAATACATGTATTCTTTTTGGTGATGGAGCTGGAGCTGTTTTACTCGAACCTTCAACCGAGTTTGGATTGATAGATTCTAAACTCAGGATAGATGGCGACGGTGGAAAATACTTACACATGCAAGGCGGTGGTAGTTTACATAGAACATCACATAAAACTGTTGAAAATAAAATGCATTATATCTATCAAGATGGCAAAAATGTATTTAAATATGCTGTTAAAGGAATGGCAGATATTTCATTTGATGTGGCTGAGCGTAATGGTTTAACAAATGATAAAATTGATTTATTCATACCCCATCAAGCAAATAAACGAATCATCGATGCCGCTGCAAAACGAATGGGGCTATCAGAAGAACAAGTATTTGTAAATATTGATAAATATGCAAACACTACAGCTGCAACAATCCCAATATGTATGGCAGAAGCATACGAAAATAATCAGTTGAAAAAAGGTGATAATGTTATTATTTCCTCTTTCGGTGCTGGGTTTACTTGGGGTGCATCTTATATAAAATGGGGACTTGATTAATGAAACAATGTTTTTTGTTTCCAGGGCAAGGTTCTCAATTTGTAGGAATGGGAAACGATTTATTTTCCAATAATTCAATTGCTCAATCTATGTATGAATCTGCTGATGAAATACTTGGATTTTCAATTTCTGATATTTCATTTAATGGACCCAATGAAACCCTTAAACAAACACAATTTACTCAACCAGCCATTTTTGTACATAGTGTAATTGTATCTAAATTATTGCAAGATAAACATGTTTACCCTAGTGC
Organism: uncultured bacterium; assembly: GCA_964501035.1. Taxonomy (GTDB): domain Bacteria; phylum Fidelibacterota; class Marinisomatia; order SCGC-AAA003-L08; family D37C17; genus CAYNTS01. The sequence continues at coordinate 15,535 of CAZCRK010000011.1, read as the reverse complement.
AGTTGCAGGTCACAGTTTGGGTGAGTTTTCTGCATTGGTGTCTGCAAAAGTACTCACATTTGAAGATGCTTTACATATTGTTAAAATTAGATCAGAAGAAATGGCAAATGCAGGTAAAGTATCTGCTGGATCTATGGCAGCAATTCTAGGAGCTGATGAAGAACAAATATCAAAAATTTGTACACAAGATGGAATAGTTGTACCTGCGAATATTAATGCCCCGGGGCAAGTAGTAATTTCAGGTGAAGTTGATACTGTAAAATCTGCGATTGAAACTGCAAAATCGTTAGGAATCAGACGTGCTCTTCCCTTAAATGTATCCGGTGCTTTTCATTCACCATTAATGAAACCTGCAAGAGAACCTTTATCAAATGCTTTAAATTCCGTAAATTTCAAAGATGCTGAAGTACCAGTTTATCAAAATGTAACATCAAAACCAACCCAAGATGCTGGGATAATAAAGGAAAATATTTTAAAACAACTTGAAATGCCAGTACTATGGTCTTCTATTATTTTACAAATGAAGTTAGATGGATTTTTAAACTATTTTGAAATAGGTCCAGGAAAAGTTTTGCATGGTTTAAACAGAAGAATTATACCCGAATCAACAAACCAAAGTATTGGAAGTTTGGAGCAAATACAAAATCATGAACAATAAAACAGCAATCATAACTGGTGCTTCCCGAGGAATTGGAAAAGCAATTGCCTTCGAACTTGCATCAAAACAGATTAATGTCGTTTTAATTAGTAGAACTATTGATACCTTAAAACAGGTTGAATCTGAAATAATTTCCAAAGGTGGACATGCAATAAGTTTAGCTTGCGATGTGTCAATTTATGATGATTTTTCAAATGTTGTATCAAAAACCATTGAAACATTTGGGTCAGTTGAAATTTTGGTTAACAATGCCGGAATAACTAAAGATAATATTATTATGAGAATGAAAGAGACTGATTGGGATGATATTATGTCCATCAATTTAAAAGGATGTTTTAATGGTATTAAAGCTGTTACACGCCCAATGATTAAAGCACGGTTTGGCAGAATAATTAACATTACGTCGGTAATTGGTTTAATGGGTAACCAAGGTCAAAGCAATTATGCTGCTTCAAAAGCAGGTATAATTGGACTAACAAAATCCATTGCAAAAGAATTAGGTTCTCGTAATATCACAACAAATGCGGTAGCTCCTGGATATATTTCCACTGAGATGACGGATGAGCTAGATGAAAAAGCGAGGGACAGCTTAACAGAAATGATTCCACTTGGCAAACTTGGAACTCCTGAAAATGTAGCAAAACTAGTAAGCTTTTTAGCTTCTGATGATGCTGAATATATTACAGGACAAACGTTCAATGTTGATGGTGGAATGGTAATGCAATAAAAAGGAGAAAAACATGTCAGAACATTTTGACAAAGTAAAAGAGATAATTATTGATAAATTGGGTGCAGATGCTTCTAAAATCACAATGGAAGCAAAATTTATTGATGATTTAGGTGCAGATTCTTTGGATACTGTTGAATTAATTATGCAGTTTGAAGAAGAATTTTCAATTGAAATTCCTGATGAAGATGCAGAAAGTCTTTTATCAGTTGGTCAAGCAGTTGACTATATATCTGAAAAACTAGGATAAAAATGTCAAAACGAGTTGTTATCACCGGAATGGGGGTTCTATCCCCCATCGGTAACAGCACCCCAGAATATTGGGATGGATTAAAGTCTGGAAAAAATGGTATTGATGAGATTACTTTGTTTGATACATCAAATTATTCAGTTCATTTAGCAGGTGAGGTTTCAATCCAATTAGATGAATATATCCATTCAAAAGAGTTAAATCGAATGGATAGATACACTGCTTTTGCTATTTTATCTGCTCGAGAAGCAATTGCTCAAGCAAAGCTCAATGATGAATCAATTGACAAAAATCAAATTGGAGTAATTATTGGATCTGGTGTAGGTGGAATTAAAACATTTGAAGAACAACATCAAAGACTCCTTAAAAACCCAAGAAGAGTGAGTCCATTTTTTATTCCTTCTATGATTGCTGATATTGCTTCGGGGTATGTATCTATAGAGCATGGTTTTAAAGGTCCAAATTATTCTGTGGTTTCTGCATGTGCAACTGGTTCCCATTCAATTGGTGATGCATTTAGATTAATTAAATATGGTGATGCAAAGGCTATTGTTTGTGGTGGGGCTGAAGCTGGAATTACACCAATTTCAATAGCTGGATTTTCAAACATGAAAGCATTAACAAAAAATCCTGATGCAAATTCAGCATGCAGACCTTTTGACTTAAATCGAGATGGTTTTGTAATGGGTGAAGGTGCAGGTATGCTTGTGTTAGAAGAGTTAGAGCATGCACAACAGAGAAACGCTCCAATTCTTGCTGAAATTATTGGATACGGAGCTACTGCTGATGCACATCATCTCACAACACCAGCTCCAAATGGTGAAGGTGCGGTTCGTGCAATGAAACGAGCAATTGAAGATGCCGACATTTCACCAACTAATGTAGATTATGTTAATGCACATGGTACATCAACCCATTACAATGATAAAAATGAATCGATTGCAATACGAACTGTATTTGGAGAACATGCCGAAAATCTATATGTAAGCTCCACTAAATCAATGACGGGTCATTTACTGGGTGCAGCTGGTGGAATTGAAGCTATTGCTGGTATTTTAGCTATTCAAAACTCCATTGTTCCTCCGACAATTAACTATACTACTGAAGATGAAGATTGCAACCTTCATTATACTCCAAACAATGCAGTAGAAAAAAGTGTAGATTATGTTATGTCAAATACATTTGGTTTTGGTGGGCATAACGCAGTTTTACTTTTCAAAAAATTTACATCTTGATATTTTTAAAGAGAATATTTAAAGACAGAAAACACATAACTTCTGAAGTTAAGAAGATTGAAAATATACTAAAGTATCGTTTTAAAAATGTCTCTCTTTTAATTACCGCAATAACACATAGATCCACACAATCAGATCCTGAAAATAACTACGAACGATTAGAGTTTTTGGGAGATTCAATTCTCGACTATAGGATTTCAAATTGGTTGTATAAAAACAACCCTGTTGCAGATGAAGGGGAACTAACATTTCGGCGAGCGGCTTTGGTGAATAAACATTTTTTAGCCAAAATGGGAGACTATTTAAACATTCGTGATTTTGTAATTACAGATTGTGGAGTTCAATTGGATAATGAAAAAGTGGGTATTAAAATTATGGCAGATACTTACGAAGCACTTGTTGGAGCAATATTCCTAGACGGTGGAATCCAAAAAGCATGTTCATTCATTGATAGAACTCTAATCATTCATTCAGATGAAGCAAAACATTACAAAAACTATAAGGGTAAGTTAATTGAGTATTGCCAAAAGAAAAATTTGGGGTCTCCAAAATTTATTTTAAGTGAGTCTGAAGGTCCTGAACATGATAAAATATTTACTATGCAAGTTCATATTGGGAAAAACAAAACATACATGGGGCACGGTACAAACAAAAAGGCAGCAGAACAAGACGCTTCCAAACAAGCTATGAAAGATTTTGGTATTTAATCTTTTTTCTTTTTTTCGATTACTTTAATCTTATCTCTTAATTTAGCAGCAACTTCATATTCTTCAGAACTTATAGCTTTATCTAAAGCATTATTTAAATTTTCAATCAGTTCAGTTGGTGTTTGAGGTAATTGAAAATTATCTTCAATAGAATGTTGCTGTAAAGTTGATATTTTAGACTCATACTGGACACCTTCACTAATTGCTACCTTATTCATAATTGATGCTCTAACATATATTGGAGCCATACTTCTTAAACTGATTGCTATTGCATCACTAGGACGTGCATCTATAATTATCTCGCCCAAATGTTCAGATTGCAAAATTACACGTGCAAAGAAAGTCCCTTTAGTCAGCTTTGAAATAATAACTTTATCTACAAGTGACTTATGGTAGCTAAAAATATTTTGAATTAAATCATGCGTCATTGGTCGTGGCATTTCAACGCCCTCTAATGCTAATGCAATAGACTGCGCTTCCGTACTTCCTACTACAATTGGAAGTTGTCTTTTTCCATTTGTTTCCTGTAATAAGACTGCATACCCCTTGCTAGGAGCATAATATGAAATCCTCAATACTTCAACCAAAACCATCTTTAGTCTTTACTCATTTCATGTTTTAATTGCATAATTCTATTGACGGGTGTCGGATCAATTTTATGATATAATGCTGCATAATAACTAATCCAATCTGTAAAATGAATAAGTTTAAGAAATCGTTCAATTTGCGATTTTCCATCCAAAGAGAGTGAATACTGATAATCAGTTTTTTCTTTTAAAAGTTCAGCAGTTACTTTCATTCTCTTTTGTGTTCGTTCATGATCACTATCATCTTTTATCCACAAAATAGCTAATTTTTCAAGTAAACTTGGATTTTCATTCCACCCTTCAATCTCATTATGGTTCATTTCAGGCATATGATTATGAAATGCTAACATTTTTGCATTTTCTTGCAACTGCCCTCTAAACCTCAATGCAACAACTTTTGTCAACTCCTCGCTACCATAAATCACTGGAATAGTTTGAAACAATTTTTCAGCTAAAAGTATGGCGGGATTGCCTGCTTTAATCTCACTTAACTCATTTGATTGTGCTTTAAGTGGATCAATACTATCCAATAAATGTTGTGAATACGACGAAACAAACCCAATACGTTGCAAAGTTAGTAAACAACGAGTAAATGAATGACCTAAAGCTGCTCTAGGTTGTAGTCCTGTTGGTAATTGAACTATATCTAATCTATGTTTACTTGCAAAATTGCTTATTTCCCCACCTGTCGAAAGAACTATGATTGGTGCATTCTTTTCTAATGATTGATTAAATGCAGATAATGTTTCTTCTGTGTTTCCTGAATATGATGAAGCTAACACCAATGTATGTTTATTTACCCAAGCAGGTATTTTATAAGACCTATTAACTATAATTGGTAGTGAGCAATCTGCTTGTGTTAGAATGTTTACAACATCACCTCCAATTGCGGACCCCCCCATACCCAAAATTAAAATATTTTGAATGTCTGAATATGTTTTTGAAGTCTTCCAACTTTCCATATATTCAATAGATTCTTCAATTTGATTTGGAAAAGACTGAATTGCTGAATACATGTCAGAAACATCAAACAATTTTTTACTTTTTAAAATATTTTCCATTAATTGCCTCTTTTTAAAATTAAGTTACTGAAATAGGACATGATGGATTTATCAATAGAGTTATCATCAAGTAACACATTTGCTTCTTCAATAATTTGTTTTATATCAAACTCTGTTTTTTCTTTTATTTTACTTTCAATTAAAATATTTCGAATTTGTTTTATTCCCTTTTGAAAATCAATTTTAGCAGTTTTTACTGCTTCATTAATCTCGTTAGGATTTTGTTCTCTTGCCTGAATCATTAAATAGGTTTTTTTACCTAGGATAATATCACTTTTTAATGATTTTCCCATATTATCAGAATCAGAAAACAATTCTAAGAGATCATCTTGAATTTGAAATGCACGCCCAATTAAACGACCGTAGTTCCTTAGCCGTATAGCACATTCGTTACATTGGTTTGCAGAAAGACCACCCAATTCTGCTGACAAACCCAATAAATGTCCGGTCTTCAAATCAATCATTCGTATATATTCATTTAGACTTACATTCATTTTAGATTCAAATTCTTTGTCTAATGCCTGACCTTCACACACGGCTAATAACCCTTCTATGAATACTTCAATTTGGTGAATTCTAGCTTTAGATTCAGTCATGCTTAACTCTTTAAATGCAAGTGCAACCATTGCATCACCTGTTAATATAGCTGTTCCAACATCCCACTTTTTATGCACGGTAGGATGTCCATGACGCAAATTATCATCATCCATTATATCATCGTGTACTAAAGTAAAATTGTGTAATATCTCCATTGCAATTGCTGATGGTAGAGCAATTTTATAATCACTTCCACATGCCATTGCAGATAGTAACGTTAAAATGGGTCGAAGCCTTTTTCCACTATTTGCTAACACGTAGTTGATAGGTTGAACCATGGAGATTGGTCCATCATCATAAATTTGCTTCAATCTTTCATTGATTATTGATTGATAATTTGGGATATCAATTTTATTCATTAATCGAAACTTCTCCAAACTCGTTTAATTTAGTTAAAACTAAAGATTTAATTTCTTCCATTCGTTCAAGGGTTTGCGCTTCAAACCTACAAACAATGACTGCTTGAGTATTTGATGCACGAACTAATCCCCATCCATCTCCAAACTTAATACGAACTCCATCAACAGCTATACAATCATAGTTTGTTTTAAAATATTCTTCTGCTTTTTTAGAAATGTTAAATTTTTCTTCATCAGTTGGGCAATTCAATCGCATTTCAGGAGTAGAATAATATTTTGGTATTTTAGCTACTAACTCAGAAAGTTTTTTATCAGTTCTTGATAATAATTGAATTAGTCGAAGTGAAACATAAATAGCATCATCAAAACCAAAGAAATCATCAGCAAAGAAAATATGTCCGCTCATTTCTCCAGCAAAGTTAACTCCTAACTCTTTCATTTTATCCTTAATTAAAGAATGCCCTGTTTTCCACATAACAGGAGTACCTTTATATTTGTGAATCATATCTTCAAGTGCTTGAGAACATTTAACATCAAATACAATTGCATCACCTTCAGCTTCAATTACTTCTGGTAAAAACAGTGACATGAGCACATCAGATCGGATAATTTCACCCTTTTCATCAACTGCAACTACACGGTCTGCATCCCCATCATATGCAACTCCTACATCATAATCTCCTGATTTAATCTCTGCAATTACATCAACCAAATTATGATCTTCTGTTGGATCAGGATGATGATTGGGAAACGTTCCATCAACATCACAAAACAAGGGTTTTGTTTTAATCTTTAGTGCTTCAAACACTGTAGGTGCAGAAATACATCCTGCTGCATTTCCACAATCCATTACAATATTTATAGGTTTTTCTAATGTTATTTTATCTACTAACATCTGATGATAAGCAGTTAAAATATCGACAGATTCAACTGTTCCCTTTGCCAAATCAAAATCTTGCGTCTCAATCATCGATTTTATATCCATAATCTGTTCACCGTAAAATGCACGTTGATTATACGAAATCTTAAAACCATTGTATTCAGGAGGATTATGACTTCCTGTAATTTGAACTGCACCATCAACATCCAGCTCAAACATGCTGAAATAGTTAGCTGGAGTAGGGACAATTCCCATATCTAATACGTGAACACCAACATCTGACAAACCTTTTATCAAATTGTGTTTCAATGTGGGGGTTGTATCCCTAACATCACCACTTACTGAAACTGTTTTTCCACCATTTCTTACAACGTAGGTACCAAATGCTCTGCCCAAATTTTGAACAACATCATCTGTGAAATCAGTTTCAACAATACCACGTATATCATACTTCCTAAATATGTAATTATTCATTTTTTATTCAACCCTTTTTACCAAGTATCACTATATCATTTGCACCTGTTACTGATGGCATATTAGCTGGTAATTCATTTTTGTTCGCAACAGCTAAAGTCGCCATTAAAAGTGATTCCTTCATATCAGGTGCTATTCCAATTGAATCTGATATAATCACTTTCGCTGGTTTTAACATATTTTGCAATGTTTTCATTAATAATGGGTGGTGTACTCCACCACCACTTACTATAACCTCTGTTATTGAAGGGGTAAAATTACAGTACTTTTGAATATTATCAGAAATAGATTGTGCGCTAAAATGGATTAAAGTTCTTAACAAATTTTCAGGTGAAACATTACTAAAGTTTTCTAAAATTATAGATAAAAATGATTCTCCAAATTCATGTCGACCAGTAGATTTAGGTGGTTGTTTTGAAATGAATGTTTGATTCATACAAAAAGCTAGTAAGTCTTCATCAGTTTCACCACTCCTTGAATATTTTCCGTCTGTATCCCATTTATCTTGAAAACATTGTAACGCACACGTATCAATTAGTGCCATTCCTGGTCCAGTATCAAACCCAATAACATCATTTCTTTCTGCATTTGGATGAATAGATGTTACATTGGCAACACCTCCAATATTAAGGGTAATAACATGTTTGTTGGAATTTTGAAATAACAACCAATCAAGAAATGGCATCAGTGGTGCTCCATTTCCTCCTTCAAAAACATCTGCTTGACGCACATCATGAATAATAGGGACTTTATACGTTTCTTTCATAAATTGAATATCACCAATTTGTTCTGTGAATTTTCCATCGCTGTGAGCTATTGTTTGTCCATGTGAACCGATTAACTCTACTTCTCTACCATCTAAAAATTGAACTACTAACTCATTAAAAACGTGCCCTAATGTTAAATGAGCCACTTTTCCTAAAAAATAATCACCTGTTAGAGCATCTTCAATCACATGCCTTACTTTAGAATTATATTGCATAGTTTTAAAATCAATACACTTCCATTGCAGTTTATAGTCATCTGTTAATGATATGTCAAAAAGACCACAGTCCAATCCATCCATTGATGTACCTGACATAAGCCCAAGTGTTTTATATGTTTTTGAATTCATATATTAAAGATAAACGGTAATTTTTGATAAGGTAGTTTACTAAATTTGAACCATGAGTTTAATTAATAATTTTGCTTCTTGGCTGATTTACACTTTTTTTGAATTTTCTCCAAACTCAAAAGCAGGAAGTTCCTTGCACTTTTTTGTAGATGATACAATAAAAATATTCTTTTTGCTGATTGTGATGATTTATCTAATTGCATTAGTCCGTGCATCACTCAATGTTGAAAAAGTGCGAGATTATTTATCAAGAAAACATAAATTCCTAGGTTATGGAATGGGTAGTGTATTTGGTGCAATCACACCTTTTTGCTCATGTTCTAGCATTCCGGTGTTTCTAGGTTTCACTTCAGCTGGCATACCTGTTGGAGTTACAATGGCTTTTCTTATTACTTCCCCATTGATTAATGAGGTTGCAGTTATCTTACTCATAAATTTGGTAGGATGGAAAATAACGTTGATTTACATCGTTTCAGGCATTTCAGTTGGAATTTTAGGTGGTTTGTTTCTGGATTTTATCCACGCTGAGAAGTGGTTACAATCCTTTGCTTTAAAAGCTTACCAGCAATCCACTTCAAAAGTTGAATCTGCATCTTTAGTAGATTCGAAACTTTCATTATCAGAACGACATAGATTTGCAAAACACGAATTATTTGAAATTTTCTCACGAGTTTGGAAATGGGTAATCATTGGGGTCAGTTTAGGAGCTATGTTACATGGATATATGCCTGAAAATTGGTTTGCTTCAAATTTTGGACATGGTAAGTGGTGGTCTGTACCTGTAGCAGTTTTTGTTGGTATCCCGCTTTATTCAAATGCAACTGGTGTAATTCCCATAATGGAAAGTTTATTATTAAAAGGGTTACCTCTTGGCACTACACTGGCATTTTGTATGAGTACTATTGCAGCTAGTTTTCCAGAATTTGTACTTTTAAAACAGGTTATGCAATGGAAATTACTCGTAACCGTTTTTATTATGTTGCTGTTTGCTTTTACTTTTATCGGATGGATATTAAACTTAACCTATTAATTTAGGAGAACCTTATGAAACAAATTATTGTACTTGGAAGTGGATGTGCTAAATGCGTTAAAACAGCTGAATATATTCAAAATATTGCGGATGAAAGTAACATTCCAATAAAAGTTGTGAAGGAAACCAGTTTAGAGGTCATCATGAGTTTTGGTGTAATGAATACACCTGCAATTGTGATTGATAATAAAGTAGTCCATTCAGGATCCATACCTGATGAAGCTCATGTTAAATCGTGGTTAAAATAGTGGTGTTGATAAAAATTTTATGCACATTCTTGTATTAGAACCATTTTTTAGTGGGTCCCATAAATCTTGGGTTGAAGGATTTGTTAAACATAGTTCTCACGAGGTAAATGTACTGTCTCTTGAAGGTAGATTTTGGAAATGGAGAATGCATGGCGGTGCTGTTTCACTTGCCAAACAATTCAATAATTATTGTGATTCAACGTCAATACCAATAGATTTAATATTAGCTTCAGACATGCTTGATGTTTCTACATTTTTGGGACTTTCACGCGATAAAACATTTAACATTCCAATTGCTATGTATTTTCATGAAAATCAGCTCACTTATCCGTGGTCACCTTGCGATGAAGATGTCCAATTAAAAAGAGACGAACATTATTGTTTTATCAATTATGCATCAGCATTATCGGCTAATCATTTATTTTTCAATTCAGAGTATCATAAAAGTTCTTTTCTTACCGAGTTAACACCATTTTTAAAAAAATTCCCAGATTATCAAGAGCTAGATACAATAGATAATATATCTAAAAAAAGTGAAGTACTACATTTGGGTTTGAATTTAAATCAATTTGATTTACAAAAAACATCTAAAAATAAAAACGATTGTCCAATTATTCTATGGAATCATCGTTGGGAATATGATAAAAACCCTGAAGATTTTTACACATTGCTATGCGGACTAAAAGAAAAAAAACAAAAATTTGACTTGGTTATTTTGGGTGAATCTTACTCATCTTCTCCTCCAATATTTAATACTATCTTAAATGAATTTGAAAATCATATTTTACACAGTGGATTTGCCTCATCGGTTAAAGAATATGCAATTTGGTTATGGAAATCTGATATATTGCCAGTTACAAACATTCAAGATTTCTTTGGGGGAAGCATTATGGAAGCCGTCTATAGTGGGGTAGTGCCAATATTACCACAACGCCTAACATATCCAGAATTGTTTCATAAAGATAAGAACCCACAATTATTTTATTCAGATATAAATGAATTGATTTCAAAAACTATCGAACTGCTTAACTCTAATAATCGTCCTTCATATAAAGATTTAGCAGCTCCATTCGATTGGAAGAACATAATTCAATTGTATGATGATAAGCTCAGTGAAATATGTAATAACAAACAAGGTTAAATAAACATCTTAATTCAAATAATAGTATTGCTACTAATTTAATATCTTTCTCATTAGATAATGTTGTAATTGACCATATAACATATGAGACTTTTTAATTGTTTCATAACCTAGTTTTTGATAAAATTGAAGTGCATAATCCCGTGCATACAAAATAATGTTTGAACAATTTTTTGCTTTTGCTAATTTTTCAAATTCCTTTACTAACTCTAATCCTATACCTTGTTTTTGGAATCTTGGATGCACAGCCATAAATCGAATTTGTGCTTCATTTTCAGAGTTAAAATGAAGACGCCCAACAGCTACAATTTTTCCATCAATTACACACATTCGATGAAAACTTTCAGCTTCTAATTCATCTTGTTCACTTCCAATTGGTTTTTCAAAAGGTTTTCGAAGAATTTCCCATCGTAAATAATAATACTGATTAAATTCTTCCTTCGTTTTTGGGGTAGCAATGTCCAATGTTAAACTGCTTGTTTTACTGGATTTTTATGTGGTTTTGCTGAACATTCTTCCCAATAATAACACCAATTACAAAGCATTGATTCTCTTGGATAAATAGAATCTGGATGTTCACATGCATAATTTACTTTGGTAATTTTTTTGACTATTTTGTTTGTTAGCTCTTCGATTGATTTATCATTGTGGAAAATCGATACTTTTGTATAGGTTCTCAAATAATGCCAGATTAACTCGATTGATTTAATATTTTCTTCATGTTGTGTTAATGCAATATGATATAATGCTAATTGGAAATCGCTTACAGCTTGTCGAGCAGTTTTTGCACGTTTGCCTGTTTTATAATCATGGATGCTCCAATTTCCATTGCCGTCATGGTCTATCCTATCAACAATTCCTTTAAACGAAAATTCATCAACTTTAAATTCAAATTCCTTTTCTGTGTTTACTATACTTTGATCAAATGCAGGTCCGTACTTATTATAGTAATTTGCTAAACAACGTTTCCCAATTGAATAATAGTAATCTGTAGTATAGAGTCGGTCAGCTATGAATATTTTATCGTGCCAATTGTTTAACCACAAAGTATCATACACCTTTACTAGCTTATCAAATGTGACATATAGTTTTTCATTATTTTCAGGTAAATAAAGCCATTCTAGAGATTCATGAACCCGTTTACCCATGTATGCTTCTATACTTTCATCCTTTTTTCGAATTTTATCTAAATATGATATTTTGAATAACTCAGGACAGCTAGTAAAAGTATTGATTTGAGAATAAGAATATATTCTGTTTTTACAATCAGACATTAATTAATTTCTCTATACAATTCGTAATGACCAAACAGACCCCTATCAATAAATATAAATTGTTTGCCTAAATTATAATGCCAAATTTGCAAACGATATCCTTCCCGGTCATTGAATTGATTCTCAACATTTAGTGGAGGTCCATATTTAATATAAATCCGACCCATATCTGTACGCCACCCTTTTCCAGCAATGGAAAACTTCGTATTTGCATATTTTACACGTTTATTAAACTCATTTAATACAGGATTAAATTCTTGCTCTGGATTTGGGTTTTTTGCTGTCCAATACATATCAATAAATTTTTCTTTATCAACCATATCTAACTTATTTAAAAGTTTAACTTCTTCCGTAGTCAGAATATAATTCATAACAGCAACGACTTCATTTAAATCATAACTCCAATACTTTGAAAGCACTCCTTTTAATGGGACACTAACTTCTCTAATTTGATTTTTATAACAAACAGAAAATTGAAGTTTTTGAAAGGATTCATTTCTTGGATGGATTGGAAGATTATATATATGGAATGGTGGATTGTTACTTAAATGATATGTAATAGAGTCAATCAATTCATCATCATAAAAAGTTTTAATAATCATTTTCTCATTCGAATATGTTGAATCAAACACTTGACATTGTAGAAAAAGTGTATCCGTTTGAAGATTAAATCTCTCAATAATGGGTTTAAAATCACCATGGGATGATTTGACCGGTGTAATACTACTTAAAACTTTATAATCCTTTTTATGAATTTCTTTAGTTGCATTCCAACTTAAATGACTATCAAGATCCTCAATTTTAACAAAAATTCGATAATTACCCTGAATAATGTTAACAATTTCATTAATTTTAACATTTGAAGTTTTAGATCGAGTATTCTCATAATATGTTTCTGTTATAATTTTTTTCCAAGATTTTCTATAAACTTGGTTGTTTGTTTTCAAATCTAAAATTGTTAGCATGATTTGAATTTCAGCTACAAATTGATTTTCTTTTTTCTTAAATACTGCCACCCTATTTGGCAATTCTGCATTTATAAAAATTTTTGTTGAGTCTGCATCAATTAAGTTTTGAACAACTGATAATGAAAGTTTGTCTTTTTGATCTAATACAGGTGCTTTTCCTATACACCCAACCATAAACAATATAACAAAAATAAAAACTGCATTATTGAGCATGATATCTACTCCAATTATATAAGGCAAAACCATTATTTGACATAAACCAAACCCACTCCTTATCGGAATCAATTTTATACACTCTATCTCCGGGAATTCCATCATCTTCATCGTAATAGTGCCTATCACCGGTTTCAAAATTGTATAAAACTGTTTCAGGATTTTCAAATGTCCATAAATATTTTCCATTTACAGAAAAACAGGATACATTTTGAGCAATCAAATCATCTTTATCAGATGTAATTTCATAAAGTGCTTTATTTGAAAGTCCATAAATTTTTCCATTAGAAAATTGAATTGTTCTAAATGCTTTATCGGATAGTTTGGTAAATAAATTTTTTGAAAGATTCATTTTAAACAATCCATTTTGTGAAGCAACCAATATTGATTCATTATTTTTTTCAATATCGTAAATTTCCGTTTTATCAAATTGTGATAACAAATCCATATCATGAGGAATAACCGCATTATTGATAGTTGAAATTTCATTTATCCCACGTGATGTAGCGCAATATAGTGAATTGTTAACAACAACCATATCCCAAACTGCTTGGTCATGAAGTCCGTCATTTTGTTCAATAATTGACCAGTTGTTTTCCACTAAATCTAAGACTAGAATACCATACATTGTTGCTAAATACACATTACTACTTGATCTATTTATAGCCAAAACATCTGAGTTTAGAATATGAGTAGATTCACTTAAGGAATAATACTTCCAGATGTTTTTTTCTTCATTCCAAAAACTTAAAAAATAATCTGAATTATTATAAATATTGAATATGTTTCTATTATTACCGGTGCGTAAAAACTCACTATCAGCAAACCACCACATTCCATTTTCATCCAAAAATGAGGTAGATAAATTATTTGTATGGGGTCCAGTTTTAAACAATTTTAAATTTCGTCTGTTCTGTCTAGTTTTAAATAAATTACCATTTTCTGTACCAATCCATATTACTTGATTTTTATCTTCAAACATTATTGTAGCATAATAAGTTTGTTCATTCCTGTATGTAATTGTATTAAAATGTGTATTCCACCCATTGTGCATTGAAAACTTTGTCAAATCAATCGATTTATGTTCTTCACCATAGTATGAATAACCCCACTCAATAAAATCTTCTTCATGTATATCAATATCTGTAATCAAAGAACCATTAAAAGGATTAATCGGGACTTTAACTCCAGCAGATTTAAACCAAATATATTCAGGAGAAATCCCAACATCATCAATTTGATAAATACTGTTTAATCCCACATCAAACAAAGATAACTCACGCCAAATACTACTGTTTAATGATTTAAAATAAATATCTGTTTTGGTGATAATCCATATATGATCAGAAATTGGATGATATTGAATAAATTTAACATTGTTTGACTCAATCTTTGAAGATATCTCATAATCATATCCAAATTCTCCATTATATTTATCGACGTAATACACTCCATTTTCTGCACCGATAAATATCGTATAATTACTTTCCGTAAAAGATGTTATTCTGCCTGGGTTTGAAACAATATACCAATCTCCTGGTTGATAGAAAAAATTTTGAGAAAACCCAAAGTGACCAAACATAACTGTAATGAAAGCTAAAATTACTTTTGTATTAATACGCTTTCTCCAGTCATTTCCTTCGGAGTTTCTAATCCTAAATAATCTAAAATAGTTGGGGCTATATCTGCTAGTTTACCAACCCCTTGTAGTGAATAGGATTTATCTTTAGATATTAAAAACAATGGTACAGGATTAGTTGTATGAGCAGTATGTGGGTTCTTAGTGTCTGGATCAACCATCATCTCGAGATTACCATGATCTGCAGTTAAAAATAATGTAGTATCAACTTTTTCAAATTCTGTGAGTAATTTTTGCAAACAAGAATCAATGGTTTCAACTGCCTTAATAGCTGCATTTAAATCCCCGGTATGTCCTACCATGTCTGGGTTTGCATAATTTACAAAAATTGCTGGATATTTATCGGTTTTTATAGCATTTATCAACTTTTTAG
>CAZCRK010000010.1:25264-39069 GCA_964501035.1 uncultured bacterium | reverse complement strand
ATACTCCAGCTGAAGACCAATTGTATTTTGAAACATCTCATGAAGACTATTATGCTTTTTCAAGAGTATCTAGTTTAGAGGAAATAGACGAAATCTTGTCAGACGGAAATGGATTATCTGGACATGACGAAACCAGTGAAAACTTTAGGGAGTCATGGGAGGTTATTTCACTAGTATCAATGGGTTGTACTGACCCTTATGCTCCGAATTATGACCCCAGTGCTGAAATTGATGATGGGAGTTGTACACTTTCGTTTCTTTCAATAATCAATAATTGTGAGGTTGATGTAATTACGTGTGATGGAAATTATGATTTAGCTAACCCTGCAGATTGTCCCTTGGTTAATACTCAAGTTTCAATTACTGGAACTGTTGTAGATTTCTATGATATTACAGGAAGTAACGGACCTTACAGCTTCACATTAGAAGATGACAATGGGTACAGGATTGCATTTGTTGTTTGGCCTGAGAGCAGTTCTTACCAAGATGGATTTGATATTTTACAAACTAGTTTAAGTGACATCACAGAAGGTCCTTTTGGAAGGTATATAATTCAAATATCGGGCACATTAGATGTATATTGTCGAAATGGCAATGAATTGGATATTTTCAGTGACTGGCAAGTAGTCGTTGAATATGAAGAAGATATTTCAATTTTAGAAGTGATTGATGGTGAAGGAGAATTTGAAAACGATGAATCTGTTGATACAACTATTTCTCCAGCTCCATTTATAATTATTCCAACATTAGATGAACGATTAGATTTTACATATTCTTTTTCATCAAACTCGAGAGTAATTGTTAGAATTTATAATTTAAATGGACAATTTATAACATCATTGATTGATCAATATTATTCAGATGGTGGTGTAGTCACAAATAATGAAAATTCATCCTCATGGGATGGACGTGACCACTTAGGACAAATTGTATCCCCAGGAACCTATATTATGCATATTGAAACCATGAATTTTACGACTGGTGAAACTGCAACAGATTCAGCGCCAATTGTTGTGGGGGTATCTCACTAATGAAAAAACTAATTTTAATCATAATTGTAAATATTTCATTTTCACAAGTTGTGAGTGATTATTCATATATTGGAGCAAAAGCAACTGCATTATCTGGCTCTATGGTAGCAAACAAAGGGGATGTCAATAGTGTTTTTCATAACCCTGCTGGACTAACAGAAATTGAATCAAACGAGTTGTCAGTTGGGTTTACAAATATATTTAATTTATCATTTTTACCCTTTTCTCATTTTGCTATTTCATTAAATGTTTCCCAAGTTGGGACGTTTGGGTTTTCAGTTCAAGAAATGAGTGTGAACTATGGAGACAATACTTTATCATCCGAGCAGAATATTGGATTGAGTCACGGAATCTATATACAAAAGGATAGAAATTCAAAACTTTCATTTGGTTACACCTTACATTTCCTTGATTGGAATTTAGGTAAATCCGCTGGACAGAGTGGTGACGGAAGTGATGGATTAACATCTGGAAGTTTATCGGCTATAGGTGTTGATATTGGTTTACTAGCTGTATTACGAGATAAATACAGGGTTGGTGTATGTATGACAAATGTTAATTCCCCTGAAATTGGAAGAGGTATGTCATCTCAACCTTTACCTCGTAAAATAAATGCTGGTATTTCGCTCATACCGTACCAGAATGTTGTAACGTCATTAGCCTTAGAACGAACGCTTGGTCAAAAAGATAAGCAGATAAAAGCTGGCGTTGAATACACATTAAACCAATTTGTATTATTTCGTGTAGGAACCCAGTCCAACCCAAATCGAATTGGAGTAGGTTTAGAATTGCATATGGTTGGTGTAAACTTTTCGTATGGAATATTATCCCACCCAACTCTTCCAATAACACATCAATATAATATTGGATATCGCTTTTAATGAGTAAAATATATCTATGGTTTTTTACATTTTGCTTTTTAATTGCAAATGAAAATCAAATTTTAATTGATATTAATTTTGCCTCTCATAGCGAATTGATGCAATTACCACTTAGTGAATCAAAAATCACCCAAATTGAAAATTATCTGTTAAAAGTTGGGAGCATATCTAATATTTATGAGTTGCTAGATGCACATGGGATTTCTGCAGAGGATGTTTATAATATAAAACCATATATTGTAATAGGTCATAAAGAGTATTCGGAGTTTATTGCAAACTTAAAAAGGTCTTCTTACAAAGTAGATCAGTGGCTTTCAGATGAAGGTAATACTGAAGGATTATCTGATTTTTGGTTAGATAGGTTTTATGATCCACGTGATATTAATAAAATGTCTTTTGATGAGTTAAGTGCACTTCCAAATTTGAGTCCGATTGATGTTGTAGCTGTTCTAAAACAACAAAAAATGGGAAAAATAGAGGGTGATTTTCAGTTGAAAAATGCACCAGGATTAAGTCGCTGGGGGTATAAAAACTTAATTGATTTTATACGTTTTCCAAGTGATGAAGGCGTATCAAACTCTGAGTTCCATTGGCGATTTACAAACTTAGTTAGAACTGTTCCCACAACAACAAGCCCAGATGAAGAAGGAGCAACATCTCAATTTTTAGACCCTTCTCACCCTGAACTGTTTCATAGACTATCAATGAATTATGGTCAGAATTTAAGTGCGGGATTATTGCAATATAAACACCTTGGAAATCCATCCAATATTTCTACTGAAAAAAGATCATTATCAATTGAAAATGTAGATTTATTAGGAGCAAAGTTAGATAAATTGGTTATTGGAAATTTTACAGCTTCATTTGGTCAAGGTGTAATTTTTGAAAGTAGTGATTACTTTAGTCCTCGTCGTACAGGTTTTGGTTTTTCAAAACGACAGGATGGCATTTATTCGGATTTAACTCGCTCAAGCCAATTTGTAATGGATGGAATTGCCTCACAATTTTCAAATTCATTTTTACGCGTGTCAATGTTTGTTTCAAAACATTATCGAGATGCAATAATTAATGATGATGTGGAGCCTTACATTGATGCAAATGAAAATGGGAAGTGGGATTCAGCAGAATTCTACACGGACTTAAATGAAAACGGTCAATGGGATGAAACTGAACCATTCATTGATACCGATAATAATAATCAATGGGATGATTCAGAATTTTTTGAAGATTTTGACAATAATGGTATATTAGACACCATTCCAAGTTTTACGACTTTGATTACCATGCAGCCAAGGCTACCCTTTGGTGTAAATGGAGATACAACAAAAATATTTCATAAGTTAACAGAATCTGTGGAAGAAGTAACATGGGGTGGTAACATAAGATTTACTCCAACAATAAACACAAGAATTGGATTTACTTTTTATGAAAGTCTGTACGACAGGCGGCTTATTCCACAGGTGATAGAAACTATTACAGGTGGGGCGGATGATAACAACCCAGAACTTGATGCTTCTGATTATGATAATTATTCGGGTGATGCATATTATAACTCATATATGACAAATTCAGCTGACCCGGAAATTGCTGCAATGTATGAATCTAACGGTCAATCTCCTTTATGGGATAAAGCGCAATCTTTTAGGCGGGTTACAGGTTTTGATTTTTCAACAGTAATAGGAAATGTTTCTTTTCAGGGTGAATATGGAGAACTCACGAAAGACAATGAAGTTAATCCAAAAGCCGTTGTAGTTAGCTCATTCTTTCAGTTTAGTAATTTAAATTTTCTTCTACTTTATAGAGATTATGATATTGGTTATGACAACCCCTATCAACGATCATTTTCAAATTATCAAAGATATAAAACGTCTATTTTTGAAGATAGTTATTGGCTTGAAGATCCAGTTTATTCATATTTATACTCAGGAAATCCTCAACCACAAGCTGAGGAAGGAGTCTTTTTTTCTGGCAGGTATCAATTTTATCGATCATTGACAGCAACATTTAATATTGACGTTTGGAATAGAAAAGCAGATAATGCAAAATATTTCAGAAATGTTGTATCACTCACTTGGAGACCAGTTTTTAATTATCGTATAAATCTTAGACAAAAATGGCAAGCAAGAGGTGAAAATGATATCCAGCATCCGAGTCCATTTTACTCTCGTGAAACACGATTAAGAATACAAATGAGAATGTCAAAATACAATAAAATTGAATTACTTTACTCAAATGGTTATACTACTTTTTCACCGAGACCACGTTTAACAGATAACCCTTATGGAAGTGAAATGATGGTGGGCGATATTGGTGCACCAGATGAATCAATTGGTGTGAGTTTTGAGCATCACTTTGATAGTCGTTTTACATTAAAAGCAGGTTCAGTGTTTATAAGTGGATTTTTATGGTATTTTGAGGATACAGATTTTAGAATTTTTAATAGTGAATCAGGGTCATTTCATAATTGGATTTCCTTTAATGTTAAACCCGTTGAATTCATGACAGTCAGGTTTAAGTTTAGTCATTCAATAGATGCACCTTCAACGCGTGTTACAGAGGGGCAAACGGATGCTGGAAATTGGCTACATAATCCTTATGTCAGTGGAGAAAATACAGATTTTAGAATACAGGTAGATTATGCATTATAAATTAATAATTTTATTCATGTGCTCAATGTTATCAGCACAGAGTTTTTTTAATCGTACAATTGGAGAATTAGCAGAAACTGGCTCAGCTAAATCCGTGTCAATGGGAAATACACATTTTAATTCGCTATCGTCACAACTTGTATTAACCAATCCAGCATCATTATCGCAAATAAAGGGAATATCGTTTGATTTTAATTTACATTCAAATTCCTATCTAGAACGGAGAAGTTTAATAGTTAAAGATAGTTTTGATGATTATTTGACTGAAGCAGATTATGTCTCAAATCGAAATAAATTTAGTGATTTTTCTTTTGGTTTTATGTATCATATCTTGAATTTAGGTACTGTGTCAATTGGGTATAACCCATTAACTTCATATGATTATTATTATGAAGAAGAAGTTCGGGGTAGTAAGAGTTTAGAGGATGGGGAGATTGGTATCAAAGATCCATTAATTGGTTATCATATTTATAACAGAAATGGAACGATTAATGTTCTTTCTGCTGGTGTTGGGCTTGAAGTCTTAAAAACAAATGAATTTTCATTACAAGTTGGATTAAGTCAACACATCACTGACAAAACTATTGTATATGAAACAATGGGATATGATGTAATTGACTCTGATACGATGAATATTGCTGATATTGCTCCACTGGATACTAGTTGGACAGTTCCTTCCTATAATTTTAATACAGTAAGCACTCAAGTCATATTTAATGAAGTTAAAATGAATGTAATATATGAATCTGGGATTGATACTGATGTAAATATTGTGTTAGATACACTTTCTTACTTACCATTATACTGGGAACCTGATACCAACTATCAAATACATTTACTGGATAGTATTGCACCAGTATTTTATAAACCCGAAATATTTTCCCTAGGAGTTTCATTTTTACCCAAAGGCAGTTATCCAATTGAGTTAACATTCCAATATTCAAAAGCAATTTACTCAAATCTGTCCCCGTGGATACAAAATACTCAAAAAATTGGAATTGGATTTGAATATAGACTCCCAAATTCCCTTGCAATTCGATCGGGTTTAACATATAAAACAAACCCGTTTAAAGCACTGTCTCCGGAAAGTACCTTTACAGCTGGATTTGGTAGAAACATTGGTAAGTTAACATTAGAAATTGCAGGAACATATTCTCTGCAAACCTATAATTATCCTGATGTGTTTAAGGTTGAGGGTGACTTAAGACAAGATTTAGATATGGTTAGAGAATCAAATTTATCAATACTTCTTTCAGTAGGTTATCTATTATGATAAGGTTTATAGTTTCAATTTTCATTTTTTCAACTACATTACTCTTTACCGAAGATAAGCTTCCCAATGATATACGGTGGGTGAGAAATTCAACTGAATATTCTTCAATTTGTGAGCAGACGTATCAAACTGCTTGGAAATCTTTGAAATCAAAAGCTCAACATCAGAACAGTGATTGGGTGATTGTCATGGATCTTGATGAAACAGTATTGGATAATTCTCAATACCAAGTTGAACTTGTTGAAAAAGGGGAATCCTTCAATATGGAAAGTTGGGCAGATTGGGTGAATAGAGCTGAAGCAAGTTTAGTCCCAGGTGCAAAAGCATTTATTGATAGCATGAGGACCATTCCTGATTGCAGATTTGTGTTTATAAGCAATAGAATGGCTGATAGAACGGATGCAACACGTGTAAACATGTTAAATTTGAAGGTTGGTCATAAATCAGACATCTATCTACTACGTCAAAACAAATCAGATAAAAAATATATTAGACGTCAAGAAGTGTTAGATGGTACAAATCGAATGAGTGAATATGGTAGTTATCAAGTGTTAGCATATTTTGGGGATGCAATGGGTGATTTTCCAGAAAATGATAACTATGTTTGGGGATTAAATAAATTTATTTTTCCTAATCCAATGTACGGTAAATGGTAAAAATGCAATTCAAATTTTCAAATCTATTTCTTTCAATATTAATGAGTTCATTTTGTTTGTCCAACTCCGAGCAAACAATTAATATTCACCTTATTACTACAAATGATATTCATGGTGCCATTACTGAGGATAAGGCTTACTGGATGAATCCAGAGTATCCACCTGATATGGTGGGTGGAGCAGGTTTTTCAAAATATGTTGATGATATTCGGGAAGAAGCAATCAATCATAATGAAGGTGTTTTATTACTTGATGGTGGTAATTTTTTTCAAGGTACTCCCTTTGGAATGGCTGATAATGGACAAAGTATGATTGAATGGTTCAATAGAATTCAATATGATGCAGTGGTTCCAGCTCGATACGATTTTATATCGGGAGTTAATAATTTAAATACACTCATAAACACTGCCAATTTCCCTTTTGTTGGTGCAAATGTAGAGTGTAATAATTGCCCATTAACATCTCAAAATTTTAAACCCTATATAATTAAGGATATAAAAGGTGTTAAAGTAGGAATATTAGGAGTTGTCCATTCTGAAATTCCAGAATTAGTTCTTAATGAAAATCTACGAAATATTACATTAGATTACGAAAAACCAACTCTTGAAAAATGGATACCCATTTTGCGCAAAAAAGGAGCTGAAGTGATAGTTGTGCTTACCAGCGCTGGTATCCCATGGGAAAGAGAAAAGGTTTATGAAGAGTTTTTGAGTGATCTAGATACTAAAGATGTCAATAATACATCATTAAATGCAATCGAAATGGGGTATTTTGCCCAGGGGGCTGATTTAATTGTTACTGGTGGAAACTCCAAAGGGTATAGGTCACTTTGGTATGATCCATTTTCCCATGTTTATACAATGCAAAATTATGGGAATTCATTTACCCATCTGAAATTAACAATTGATGCTGAATCTCATATGTTATTAGGTGTTGAAACTGAAATTGATGGTGACGTAAGCCAATCATTATTAGCAGATAATTTCCAGCCCAACTTTCAGGATTTGAAATGGATACGGGAAAAACAGGAAACTGCATTAGAAACCTATTATCATTCGAAGAATGAAATTAATTCTACTGAAGTTTTAAAGAATGAATTCAGTGAATTTCAATTTGATAATTGGGATTTCCCCAATCTTGATTCTGAGCAAAATATTGAGATATTAACTTGGAATTGTGAATTTTTCCCACATGCCAATGATTCTACAATTCTTGCACTAGCTGAGGCTGTTCATGATTTTTCAGCAGATATTATTGCATTTCAGGAAATTAAACGTACCGGGTGGTTTAGTAAATTAATAAAATTACTACCTGAATATAGCTTTGAAGTGTCCAAACAATCCTCATTTATGGACCAAGCGATAATATTCAAGAAAAATTTGTTTACACTCGAACGGATTGTAGAACCATTTTCTGAAAGTGATTATAATTTTGCTGGAAGACCACCTATGCGAACAGATTTTATTTATAATGATGGGGACAATCAACTTCCATTTTCTGTCATTAATCTACACATGAAATGTTGTAATTCTGGATTATCTAGACGTCAAAAAGCAGTGAAATCACTACATGAGTATGTATCAGATGAAGCAGAAAAGGATGGGACTCATTTTATTGTATTGGGTGATTGGAATGATGATTTGAAAGATGACCCAACTGAACATTGTTTTCAACCATTTTTAGATGATAATGCATATTTTTTCCCAACATGGGATATAACGTTTGATATAAGTCAAGCATCTTACCCCAAAGAACCCTATGTGAGTTTTTTGGATCATATTTTAGTGTCAAATTCACTGGTTGAGCCAAATTCAGATTATTTTGTACAAACACTTCCAATGGCAGATTACATGGGTAGCTTTGAAATCTATGAGACATATATTTCAGACCATTTGCCTGTAATGTTATCATTTCCCATTAAGTAATTGTCATAGTAACATCTTATCCTTGTTGTCGTAAATTATAGTATGCGAAAATTATGTAACCATATTATTTATTTCCTTTTAGCAAGTGTAGTTATAGCACAGGAATGCCCACCAACTGATACACTGTCTATAAATCCCATGCAAAATAATTGGAATATTCCTGTAGTAAATAACTGGAATGGGCTAGAAGTTATGACATGGAACATTCGAGAATTTCCTGCAACATCCAATACAATTAGTTATGTGCAAGAAATTATAACTGATATGCTACCTGATGTTATTGCAATTCAAGAAGTTAGCCAGTTAAGTAGTTTGAACAATTTAGCAAACAATTTGCCTGCCTATGAATTTGTTCATACTGACTACGAAGCTGATGGTGGATATTCTGGATATGATTTAGCTATCGCTGTGCGTTCAGATTGTGTAACTATTACAAATACCCAAACATTATTCCCTTATGACGGTTGGGAGTTTGCGTATCGTAATCCCCTAATGGTGAATATACAGTGGGGATGTGGAACCTCTTCATTAAGCACACAAATAATAAATGTGCATTTTAAATGTTGTAATGATGGATTTGAACGTAGGTTACTTGCTTCAGAAATTTTAGCAAATTACATTGAAAATCAAAGTCCAAATCATGTGATAGTTGCAGGTGATTTTAATGATGAGATAACAAACTCTCAATCAAATAACTCACTTTGGCCATTGGTTGACTCGAATGAAATGTATTTTACAACTACCCCAATTGCAAATAATAATTACTATAATAGTCATCCGTGGGGGACTAATTCATTTATAGACCATATTTTGATTTCATCTTCACTTATGGAATATGTTGACGATAGTGATATTCAAACTATTCGATTAGATAATTATATTGGTAGTTCATCATATCAAACCAATATTTCAGACCATCGTCCAGTTAATTGGTCGATTGTACTTCAACAAATTGAAGCTCCAACAGGGCTTATCATTAATGAAATTATGCAAAACCCCCAAGCTGTATCGGACTCATATGGAGAGTGGTTTGAGTTAACTAATATTGGGAGTGATATTATTGATCTTAATGGACTTACGATATACGATACAGGTGAAGATTACCATCAAATTCAGAATGGTGGAAGTTTAAATTTAGCCCCAAATGAGTTTATTGTATTGGGTATTGAAGACAACACTGCTTTAAACGGAAATATTTCTGTAGATTATAAGTATTCAAATTTTTTCTTGAGTAATTCTTGGGATGAAGTATGCATTGGAATTCCTTCTGGAGAAATGATTGATTGTGTTGCATACGATAATGGTTCAACGTTTCCCGACCCAACGGGCGCAAGCATACAATTGATAGATATTGCCACTGAAAATGATAATGGTGAAAACTGGTCTACATCGATACAGTTAATGTCAAATGGCGATTATGGTACGCCAGGTTCAACGAATTTTGTTGAAAATGAATGCACACCAAATGGTGATGTAAATCAAGATTTAGTTTTAAACGTAATAGATATTGTAATGGTTGTCAATTATATTTTAGATGAAGTAAATTTTACCGATACCCAGTATTGCATCGCTGATGGAAATAGTGATATGATTATAAATGTAATTGATATAGTATTAATTGTAAATGAAATTCTTCGATGAATAAGATATTCAACTTAGTTTGGTTTGTTTTTTTGACTGTATTGTTTTCGGTTAATGTTGATAGCCCATATCTTGTTGATGAAGTAAAAGAATCTATTAATGATCTCTTAGATTTTGAAAAAATTGCAGATATAATTGATGTTGAAAATGATAAACATCAATTCTACCAATCCGTAGCACATGCAATCTATGAAGAGCATAAATATCTAGATTCTCGGTTTAATGAAATTGATGTTAAGTTTATTCAATACATTAGAAAATTTGAAGAAGAACTCGGAGAAGAACCTTATATTATTGCTGGTGATAAACCGGAATTAAAATATACATACAAACCTTTAACTTGGTCAGAGAAAGCTAAAGAAAAAAATGTATTTCAAACTCAAGCAAATATAATCAAACGGCAATATATTGAAACCTATGAATATTATAGGTTAAAATTAAAAAGCTACAAAGACTATTTATATTATTTACGTGACTTACGTCCTGAACTCTCAGAAGAAATTGAAGAGTTTATTACACAGAATGAAGATATAGTGGTTGATATGACTCCTCAGGTCGATTTCGAATATTATAAAGATATGAACGCTTTAGTGAAAGGTTTGCAGTTATTTAAAAATCAAATTGATCCTGATCATAGTATGCGAGTGTTACGCAATAATAATGGTCGAGTTTCCAGTATTTATTGGGGAAGTGAATTAGATTCTACAGTATTAAAGCGTGTTTATGTGTACAAGCAAAATGGGTTGTTAGATTACTTCCAAGATTCAGTAAACGGCATACCAAAATTTAAAGCATGGTTTGGAGAAAATTCAATTTCAAATCGGTTTTTTGATTATATATTTTCACCCGGTTTTGTTCCTCATTATTATGATCACTTATTAAAAATATTCTACACAGAAGATGGTCTCATTGAATCATACCAATTTGAATCTATGAATGGGTATTCTATTGGAAACATTTTAATGGATTATGATGAGAAAAACCATTTGATTAATGAATCATGGTATTTAGGTAACTCAGATACTAAAATTAGAGAGTTTGAAAGTATTTTTGATCCAAAAACTGCTCAGTACGAAGTGATTGAAAAGGATAAATTTGGGAATATTGTTACCCAAGAAATTGTATCAAGTAAAATAGGAAATTCTAAATGATGAAAAAAATATTACTAATATTGTTAACTGGTTCAGCCATTTTTGCACAAAGTGAGCAACCATTTCCACCTTTAGATTTAGTGACGATTCCAACTGCTGGAACTTTACCAAAAGGATCGTTTACATTTGAAACTATCTTAATGAAAAATGGTGGAATTTTACCACGATTATTTGTTGGACTAACCGACAATTTTAGTTTTGGAATGTCATATGGTGTTCAAAATTTTATAGGCAATAATGAACCAAGTATAAACAAAGCATCGCCAGAAGTTCAAGTAAAATATAGAGCATTTGAAGAAACCCAATCAAGACCAGCTATTGTGTTTGGGTTAGATACTCAAGGTAAAGGTGCATACCATAATTATATTTATGAAAGTGAAACTGACTCAACAGAAGTAAATAAATATGAAGTAAAATCTTGGGGAATGTATGTAATATCTTCCAAAAATTGGAATGTGATGGGGAATTTGGGTGTTCATATTGGGTTGAATAAATCGATAACCGAAAATGATGACGGTGATGAAGATGTAAATTTCTTTTTTGGAATAGATAAAGAACTTAATCGGAGTTTTTCGTTCTTAATTGAATATAATGCAGCTCTTAATGAAAATGATTATGAAATAAATAATTTAGACGATATTACATTCGGTGGGAAGGTTGGTCTATTAAATGCAGGTATTCGTTGGTCTGTTGCATCTAATTTAATGCTCGAAGTAAACTTTAATGATATTAATAAAAAAGTAGGTGCTGATTATACAAATCGTGAAGTGAAAATTATGTATTCTGAAAGGTTTTAAATATGAGAATTGTTTGGTTAATACTCTGTATTGGGGTTTTATTTTCCGACGATAGGTTTACAATAATCGATGAACATATTGATCATAGTCGATATGAACTTGCCTTAGAAGAAATAAATAGTTTAATGACGGCATATCCTCAAGATGCTGAGTTGCTATGGAGAAAAGCGAGTGCTCATTTTGAAATTGCAGACCAAACGAGTGATATTTCAATTCATAAAACTCATTTTTATCCTGGGTTTGAATCTGCTAAAGAAGCTGTTGAGCTAAATCCAAATTCGGCAAGAGCACACCATTGGTATGCTGTGTTAATTGGTAAAATTGGAATGTTAGAAGGAACTGAACAAAAAATAATTAACTCATATGATGTTGAAAAATTTGCTTTAAAAGCAATTGAGTTAGACCCAAACTATGATGGAACCTATCATGTAATGGGTAGATGGCATTATGAAATTTCAAACTTAAGTTGGTTTGAACGCAAAATTGCAAGCTGGGTATATGAAGCACCGCCAGAAGGTAGTTATGAAAAAGCAGTTGAATTTTTTATTAAGGCGATTTCTGTAGCACCTGACGATGTTCGGCATCATGTGTGGCTAGGTAAAACATATATTGAGCTAGACCAAGAAGATAGTGCTAAACAGGAATTTGAAATTGCTATCTCTTTGCCCGCTAAAGATGAAGGTGATGTCTTATTAATAGATGAAGCTACAAATTTATTAGACACCCTTTAACCCCATGAAAAACATCGGTGATGTAACTCAGTTAATCAAACAAAAAGCAATTGATTTAGGGTTTAGTTTGGTTGGAGTAACACCCGCAAAAGAATATCCTCAAGATAAAATCCGTTTAGATACATGGTTTAACAAAAATTTTCATGCAAAAATGCATTGGATGGAAAAGCGAAAAGATGAACGAAGTAATATTTTCAATTACTATCCTGAAGCCAAATCTATCATTAGTTTAGCAACCAATTATTTTACAGGTAATGCGGATTCCTCTGAAGGTGTAGGAAAAATATCTAACTATGCTTGGGGAGATGACTATCATGATATTATCAAAAAACGACTGTTTGACTTACTTTCTTTTATTCAAAGTTTAAACTCAAAGATAGAAGGAATTGTTAGTGTGGATACAACACCCGTTTTGGAAAGAATGTGGGCACAACGGGCAGGTTTGGGATGGATTGGTAAACATAGCAACTTAATTAGTCCAGAAATGGGTTCATGGGTGTTTTTAAGTGAGTTAATTGTAAACACAGAACTTGATTATGATAATCCATTTTTAGAAGATTATTGTGGAACCTGCACAGCGTGTTTGGATGCATGTCCAACCCACGCAATTAAAAATCCCTATGTGATCAATTCAAACAAATGTATTTCATACCTCACGATAGAAAACAGGGACGAAATTCCATCAGAACTTGGTAGTAAATTTGATGGATGGATTTATGGTTGTGATATTTGCCAGGAAGTATGCCCATGGAACCACAAAGATGAAACTCATACAGAAGATACTCATTTTAAACCCAGAAGCAATTTACAACATCGCACCTTGGAAGAATGGTTTACTTTATCTGAAATTGAGTATAAAAAATTATTTAAAAAAAGTGCAGTAAAAAGAACAAAGTACTCTGGATTAAAACGCAATATTAAGTTTATTAGAAGCTAAATTATTTAACTTTGTATTGATAACAATCACAAACTCCCTTTGAATTTTCTAAACAGTCATTTCCATTAGTAAATTGGTTACAATCGACAATTCGTAAATTTATAGAATTGGATGTCATGGAACCAAATGTACCC
>CAZCRK010000010.1:0-25164 GCA_964501035.1 uncultured bacterium | reverse complement strand
ACAATCGACAATTCGTAAATTTATAGAATTGGATGTCATGGAACCAAATGTACCCATAATTGTGTTTCCAGATGCATCTCTTAAATTGCTTCTTTCTGGGTCTTGAATATCCAAAAGGTCAAAAAAGTAGTAGTTTGTAAAACTTTCCGAGAAAGTATAAACTACATATTTTGAAACATCTAATTCACCAATTTCATCTTCATCAAAATCTACAAAATCTGTTACAATCGGTTCAGGTATTAAACATACATTGCCAATTATATGTTCTACATCAGTCGCTTGGAGTGGATGTTCATGCGTTAAATAATATGCATCATCTTCCTTGGATTGATGAAACTGCATTAACTGGAAATATGGAAAATCTAACAACGATGCATAAAAAAGGAATTGGTCATCAGAATGTTTAGCAAAAAACAATGTATCATTGTCTGTAATTGAAGTACTCGATGCAAGACAGTCTTGTGTTTGGCAATTAGACATACTCTCAAAGTCTAAATAATCAAAAAATACAACTGGTTGAGAAATTTGAATAGGTGTATTAGATATAATTAGTCCATTTTCTTCAAATTCAGGACATTCAGCAGTAAAAGAATATTCACCTTCAAAATCTTGCCAGTTAACATTACTACAAGAATTTGGAACATACGCACCATAGGAAGCAATTTCTGTTCCTTTCATTGAGTGATACCCTTTGTATTCATTATAAAAAAATGAACCGGCGGTAGAATCAAAAACCATTTCACATGTTTCATTATTGTGTTTAATAGCTACAGTACAATCCGTTATATGAATTTTTGGTAATACTTCGTCATATTCATCAACATGAGGTTCACCACAATCAGGAATTCCATTTCCCTCGGTTCCATCTTCATCAGGCGAGAGCCATGCATTTGAAGCACTATCCACTCCATCTGTTCCTAAATCATCAAAAAGAATATCCCAATCACCATCATTATCTAAACAATCAAACAGTGTAGTGTCATTTAAGGTGTATGATCTATCGATGCGAACAATTGCGGTATTTTCAGTGGGTAAAATTACGGCTTCAATTTTAATTTCGGATTCATATCCATAGAAATCACTTGAGAAATCATTAATATCCAAAGTTTTTGAGCACGAAAAAATAAACAAACTTGTAGCTAGAATGTAAAACATTTTCATTAAAACTCAAACTCCCATCCAAATGACAATATTGTTGGAAACATGCTGTAAGCTTGAACTTTGGATGGAGAAGATTCATGATCCCAGTTATATAGTAGCACGTTGAAATGATTGGTCACATTTATAATTTGGAATTTCCAAGTGCCATTTAAACCAAATGTGTTTGTTTTCTTTGATAAACTCACATCAATTCTGAAATAGTTTGGATACCGTGCACTGTTTTTTGCACCATAAATATTACCAAAGTTATAATATGGATTATCAAGTCCAGTAAAATCATTTATACCTGACTGATGCACTTTTCCTACAACGGGTGTATAGGTTTGACCGCTTCCAAAAATCAAACTAGAACCCATAGCATACTTTTGATTAAACTCATAATTGAGAACAGCACTAAATGAATGAGGTTTATCATACTTAGCTGAATAATTTTCTTGTTCAGGCCAAATTTTACCATCGGAATTAAAGTCAACTTCTCGTTCAATATGCGAATAAGCATAACTGACCCAACCAGATAGTTTATCTTTTTTAAGACGATAAAGTAGTTCTAAACCATATGCTTCTCCTGTCCCAGGTATGGCAAGAGTTCCTTCAATATCTGTACCTGAAACCATTGGATTTAAATCATAAATATGATTGTAAGTCTTAAAATAAGATTCAATCGAAAAAATATTTCCTTCAGAAATCCATAACTCACCTCCAATAATATAGTGAGTAGATTCTTGTGGCTTTTTACCATCTGGGATGGGTTGCCAGAAATCGACTATTCTAAGTAATTCTTCCTCTTGATTTATTGTATATAAAAACTGAGAATATTTTCCCCAACTTGCCTTTAATGCTAAATCAGAATGGGGTGTGTATTTGATGCCAACACTTGGATTTACAATGGTCTCATCATATTTGCTATAATTTGAAACTCGAATACCTGAACTAAAATGAATTAATGGAATTGGATTTAAAACAGTGTGTATATATCCAGATAAAATGGATGGATTAGAATATAAATGAGCTGTTTCTGTCCCTGCAAAGTATTCACTATAATCCATGTTAAGAGATTTTAACTCCCAACCTAAGCTGAATTTAATTTTATCTGTAAATATATATTTCAAATCTTGTTTAAACGTAAAATCTTCAACAAGATTATCAATTTTCACAGATAAATCTTCTGAGTTTGTTGAATCATCATCATTACTTATAAACGAAACAGAAAAATCTACATCAAAAATATATTTAGTTTGTGAGATGCTTGTATTAACAAAGTAAGTTGAATTTGGAATATATTTCCATGTAAGGTTTTTAGTCGCATTACCCCAATCCCAGTTAAATCTAATTCCAGGAAAATCATCTCCTCCAATAGACATGTATAAATCATCACTTCCAGAAAACTGGCTATAAATTAACTGATTATTTGCATTTAATGAAGTTTTAGCTTTAAAGTGAACATCACCAAAATAGTAATCAAAAGGTGACTCTCCATCTTGCAATGTATAATAGAGTTTTACAAATTGATCAAAGTAAGTTCGTCTACCTGATAACATCCAGGACCCATTATATAATGGCCCTTCAACCATAATTTTTGAAGATAACAAACTAATATTACCTGCTCCTTTACTAAAATCCCAATATTTCTTCAATGGATTTGATTCTGAAAGTCTTCCATTTTTAGAATCACCTTCGCGTGTTGTAATACTTAACACAGACGATAAACGTCCTCCATAGTTAGATGGAAACCCACCAGCAAGAAATTCTGAATCAGAAATCATATCTGCATTAAAAGTTGAAAATATTCCTCCAATGTGATAGGGATTATAAATTTCAGTTCCATCTAGCAATATTAAATTTTCATCAGGACTACCACCTCTAACAATTAATGCAGCATTAAAATCGTTGCTTGAACTCACACTTGGGAGCAGTTGAATAGTTCGAAATAAATCAGATTCAATAAATGCAGTGGTTTTTCGAATATCTTTATTGGTCAAGTTAACTCTACTAATATCAACCCTTTTTTCAAACCTCATCCGCTCCGCAGAAACTTTTACTTCCTTGCCTTTGATTGGCTCTGGGTGGAGTTCAAAGTTAAACTTTTTACCACTTTCTAGAACTTTAATAGTTTCTTCAAACGTAACGTATCCAATCATCATAATTTTAATAGTATATTGCCCGGGTAAAATATCGGGTAAAATGTAATATCCATTTACATCAGCTGCAGTGCCTTTGCCAGTTTGGGTTAACACAATGCTGGTGTACGGAAGCGGCTCTCCAGATTGAGCATCTCTTATTGTGCCAGATATGTTGGATGAAAACAAAAAACTACCCATCAATAAAGTGGTTATGATAAATGTCTGTTTAGTTTTAAATAATTTCATAAAATAAAAGCCCCAATCAAAATATTGATGGGGCTTCTAAATAATATATTACAGTATCACTAACTTTCTGCTATTATACTTACTTGTTTTTTATCTCTACCTTTTCGATGAAACTTTACTTTACCATCTGTCATCGCAAATAGAGTGTCATCTTTTCCTTTGCCCACATTTAGTCCAGGGTGAATTTGAGTACCTCGTTGTCTAACAATTATTGAACCTGCTGAGACAGTTTGCCCATCAGTTCGCTTAACACCTAACCTATTAGCATTACTATCTCTACCGTTCTTGGAGCTTCCAACACCTTTCTTATGTGCCATTATTTACTCTCTTTCTTTGCTGTTGACTTCTTTGCTGTTGACTTCTTTGCTGATGACTTCTTTGCAGCAGGTTTTTTTGTAGCTTTAGGTTTTGCTGTTTTAGCTTTCGTTTTTGGAGTAGCTTTCTTTGCTGAACCTAATTTACCAATTTTAATTGTACTAAATTCTTGACGATGGCCATTTTTTCGTTGATACCCTTTTCGTCTTTTAAATTTAAAAACAATCAACTTCCTTTCTCTGCCATGAGAAAGCACTTTAGCGTCAATTGACATATTCTTAATGTATGGACTTCCAACATTTTGTTTGGATCCATCATCAAAATACAAAATCTTATCAATGGAAACTTTTGAGCCCTCTTTTGCAGTAACATGAGGTACTTTTAATTCCATTCCTTCTTCAACTTTATACTGTTTACCAGCGTATTCTATTAATGCGTACATAATTACATCCTAAATTAGCTTATAAATTTATTCTAAAACAATTTTACATAGCAAGTTAAACTTCTGAAGTAACATCCTTTTTTCGTTTTTTCGAATAAACTTTAAATTCATCTAACGAGAGTTGAGGGTCTGCTTGAATATCTATCAACATCCAATTATCCCACATAAACCCACTTATCACCTTTGATTTTGTCTCATTGATATAATCAACCATGTTTTGATGCAGATAAATCACTAACCGTCTATCTTTAGCTTTTGCTCTAAAACGTTTTAACCAATTTTCAATTTTGGTAATGATAGTGTCTTTTGAAGATATTCTCCCTAAACCGTTACATGTTGGGCACTCTTCACTTACCGTATGAAGTAAACTCAAACGAATTCTTTGTCTAGTCATTTCAAGAAGACCAAAACTAGAAAATTCTGATAGAGATACTTTAGCTCTATCTTGTTTTAAAGTATTTTTCAATTCTTCATACACTTTTTTTCTATTAGCGGGTTCTTGTAAATCAATAAAATCAATTACAATTAGCCCCCCGATATCACGAAGTCTTAACTGTCTTGCAGTTTCTCGTGCAGCTTCTAAATTGATTTTTAAAGAATTCTCTTCATGGTTCTTCTTCCCAATAAACCGCCCACTATTTACATCTACAACCACCATAGCTTCTGTGTGTTCTATAATTAAATATGCTCCACTCTTAAGCCATACTTTACGACGTAAACTTTTATCAATCTGATCTTCGATTTTATACTGATCAAAAATAGACCCGCGTTTATGCTTATACTCAATTTTGTTTATTTGTGTGGGGTTGGTTTCTTTTACATAACTTGAAACGCGACGAAACAGTGGTTTGTTATCAATGACCAACCGGTTGGTTTCTGATGTAAATAAATCTCGAATAACTCTATCTGATGTAGCAAAATCTTGATAGGCAAGAACGGGTGCATTTTTCTGTACAACAGTTTCATTTGTTTGCTCCCAAATATCCCAAAGTCGTTTGAAATCACCTTCTAACAATTTTTGATCTTTTCCTTGAGCAATAGTTCTCACTATGATTCCAAAATTTTCAGGTTTAAAGTTTTTGACAATTCTACGGAGCCGTCTTTTCTCATATTTATCTGAAATTTTCCTAGATATGCCAATATAATTTGCATTAGGAACTAAAACCATCATATTGCCTGGGATAGAAACATCTGTTGTTATTCGTGGTCCCTTGCCACTAAATGGTTCTTTAATAACTTGAATTAATATTTCATCATTTACTTTTAAATCAACTGCAGGATTTTCTTTTTTTGCACTATTTTTTTTATTAGTTTGTACTGACTCTTCATCATCGTCATCAATTGAAAATGCCAGATTATTTTCCATATTTCCAATTTCAGAAAATGGTAAAAATGCATTAATACTATATCCTATATCCACAAACGCAGCTTGCATTCCAGGAATAACATTTTGCACCTTGCCTTTGTAAATGTTTCCGACCATTCGTTGATGATCTGGTTGTTCAATAAATAATTCTGAGAGCACCCCACTATCAGTAATTGCAATACGAGTGCTACCTGCAGAAACATTTATAAATATCTCTTTTCCGGTTTTCATATTTGTAGACCTGTTACTGGTTTATATTAGTTATAACACATTTATCCGGAAAATCCGGTTAAATAGATGTTATTTATTAGAAGGATGGCAGATTGCATAGTTTGGCTAACTATATTCTTTAGGTAAAAGCCAAGTGAGTCAAGATTGTAAATTCAGTAAACTGTTCATCTCATATTTATAGAATGATTCCTGACAGAAAAATAAAATATATTTTAAAAAACCTAATTTATGGAGTTTGTCGCCAACACCTTCTAAATGTTTAAATTCACACAAAATCCTTTCGTTAACTTAATAATAGCTATTATTATTTACCTAAACAAAGATTGAAATTTATATTTTTGAGGAAAAACATAGAAATATGGTCAATTTAAATTAATAGATTAATAATTGCTCTACTTTCAATCGTAGCTGTAAATTTGCGCGATCGAATGATCACAATTTTTGAAATATTAATTATTATTATTTAGGGAGTATAATAAATGGCATATATCATTGCAGAACCATGTGTTGGTACTTGTGATACAGCATGCGTAGAAGTTTGTCCTGTTGATTGTATTCATGGACCTGAATTAGTGAGCCTTGTTGAATCGGGTGGTCAATTTACACCCAAGGATGATGCTGGTGCAGAGGCAAAAGAATCTGGATTTGATGCAACAGATAAAACGTTGTATATAGATCCTGAAGAATGTATTGATTGTGGTGCATGTGAACCAGAATGTCCAGTTGAAGCAATTTTTGAAGAAGATGAAGTACCTGCAGAATGGGAAAAGTTTATTAAATTGAACTACGACTACTTTGGAAGAGAATATAACGGATAATTGTAAAAACTAAAACAAGAAATAGTGCGAACGGCTGCTTTTTTGAGTAGCCGTTCGCATGTTTTTAAAGCAAATGACAGTTGATAAAATAAAAAAATTATTACAGACAGTAAAATATCCTGGTTTTGATCGGGACATTATTTCATTTGGAATGGTTAATGACATAATAGTTAACCAGGAAAATGTTGAAGTAATCCTTTCTGTTAATTCACAAAATGATGATCACAAGCAACATATCCACAAGCAAGTAGTTGATGTTTTATCTTCAGTTGATAGTATTCAAAACATATCTGTTCAATTTAAAGAACAAGATAAGGTGAAAAACATACATCAACAAAATGAGATATCTCCTAAAAAGATCTCCGGTGTAAAGCATATTATAGCAGTAGCAAGTGGTAAAGGTGGTGTTGGCAAATCTACAGTTTCTATCAATCTTGCGTCTTCTTTAAGTAAAAATTATAAAGTGGGATTACTTGATTTAGATATTTATGGACCAAGTTTACCTATGCTTATTGATACCAATGAAACACCACTAGTAGCCGATGAAAATACAATTGTTCCGGTTGAAAAATTTGGAATGAAATTCATGTCGTTTGGATTTCTAAATTCAGAAAATTCACCAGCAATTTGGCGAGGACCTATGGTTGCTCGTATGACACAGCAATTTTTTGATAATGTTGCATGGGGTGAATTAGACTATTTAATTTTAGATTTACCTCCGGGAACTGGAGATATTCAATTAACATTAGTGCAAAAATATGAATTGTCAGGTGCAATTATTGTAACAACACCGCAAGATTTAGCAGTACTCGATGTAGCTAAAGGTGCTGATATGTTTAATAAAGTAAACACAACTGTGTTGGGTGTTATAGAAAATATGACTCACTTTTTATGCCCAAACTGTAATGAAAAAATTGAAATATTTAAAGGAAAAGGTGGTGAAAAGGAAAGTGAACGGCTCAATGTACCTTTATTGGGGCAAGTTTACATCAGTCCTGAAATAGCGTTATCTGCCGATAAAGGAACACCATATGTAATTCAATATGAAGATTCACCAATTACTAAAATTTATCAAAATATTGCATCAAAAGTAGTAGATTTAAGCAATAATGAAAATATCGGGAACTGATAGTTAGTTTTAGTGTTGGAAATACGTTTATTACTTATTCATTAGAAAAAAATAAATTGAACTCAAATAATCATCAAAAAGATATGAAAAATATTCCTAAACATATTGCAATCATAATGGATGGGAATGGACGTTGGGCAAAATCTAAAAAACTTCCTAGAATTGCTGGTCATAGAGAAGGTGTAAAAACCGTTAGGAAAATAACTCAGTTTTGCGGTGAAATTGGTGTAAAAACTCTCACACTATTTACATTTTCTTCTGAAAACTGGAATCGCCCAAAGTCAGAAGTGGATGCTTTAATGACATTATTGGTAAATTCGTTAAAAAAAGAAGTAGATGCTTTAAACAAAAACAATGTTCGTTTTTCGACTATTGGGAGAATTAGCGAATTAAGTAATAAAGTACAAAAAGAAATATCCCATACAGAAAAATTAACCCAAAACAATACAGGCCTTAATCTAAATTTGGCATTAAACTATGGGGGGCGCCAAGAGATAGTTGATGTTGTTAAAAAAGTCAGTAAATCCGTAAAAGAAGGATTGATTGATATCAATAATATTGATGAAGCAACAATAGAACAAAACCTGTATTCCAAAAATTGCCCTGATCTTGATGTATTAATAAGAACAGGTGCAGAAGCTCGTGTTAGTAATTTTCTCTTATGGCAGATTGCATATTCAGAATTGTTTTTAAGTGATGTGTTTTGGCCCTCATTTTCCAAGAATGATTTATTAACAATCATTCATGATTATCAATGTCGTGAAAGGCGATTTGGTCAAACAAGTGAACAAATTAAATAAATATTTAACCACTATTCTAATTTTAGCGTCAGTCTTGTTATCTCAAAATGATGGGATAGAAGTATTAGGCGTAGAAGTTGAAGGAAACATTCGTATGTCAACATCAGATGTGTTGCGAATTTCTAGGTTAAATAGTGGTCTAGTCATTAAATCCGATGAAATCCAACGAAGTATAAAAAGGCTTTGGAAACTCAATCGATTTGGGAATATTCAAATTTTACTTATTGACGAAACATCAGAAGGTGTGTATTTAAAAATTGTTTTAGAAGAACTCCCCATTTTAAGTAAGTTAACTTTTGTTGGAAATAAAAAAATCAAAGACGAAACACTAATTGAATCAATTGAATTGCAACCGGGTCATATTTTATCAGATTATGCAATATTTGAGGCAGCACAATCCATTAAAAAGGCATACCAGGAAAAACATTTTCACAATGTTGAGATTGAAACTTCAACTGAGGATGGTGAATTGGATTTCTCAAAACATTTATCATTTAAAATTATTGAAAATAAAAAAGTTAAAGTTAAAAAGATAGTTATCAAAGGCAATGATGCATTTTCAGATAGAAAACTTCTCAAACAATTTGATACAAAATCAAAATCATTTCTGATGTTTTGGAGAGGCAAATATGATGAGAATATTCTAAGATTAGATAAAGAAAAATTGGCAATGTTTTACCGAAACAATGGGTATATTGACTTTCAAATTGAAGATGAAACTATTGAACTTAATCAGGGCGGTAATGGTATGGTGATTACATTTTCAATCTATGAAGGTCCGAAGTATTATTATAAAGATATTACTTGGGAAGGTAATACAATTCATGATGATGCAACATTGTCAGCCCATTTTGGATTCGAAAAAGGCGATGCATATAATGAAGAGAAATTTCAAATGGCGTTGGCTGAAGGTGTAAATGCCCTATACCAAAATGATGGATATTTTTATTTTCAAGCAATTCCTCAAATTACTCCAGTTGATGAAGACTCAATAAACGTTCACTTTTTGATAACCGAAAATGAAATTGTAAAAGTTCGAAAAATATTAATCACAGGAAATGAAAAAACCCATGAAAATGTTATTAGACGAGAACTACGAGTTTATCCAGGAGATATTTTTAATCGTAAAAAATTAATGGATAGTTATCGTGATATTTTCATGCTCAATTTTTTTGAAAATGTCCTTCCAGATGTAATACCTGTAAATGAAAAACAAATAGATATTACATTAGATGTTCTTGAAAAAAGTACGGGCATGGCAAATTTTTCAATGGGCTATAACGAAGTTCATGGATTAACTGGTGGGGGGGGATTTGAATTCCCAAATTTCCAAGGCAGAGGTCAAACACTTTCAATTTCATACCAACGAGGTGTTCAAAACCAACAACAATACCAACCCACAAGTTCAGTATCAGATTATCAATCATTTTCATTAAGCTATACCAATCCATGGTTGTTTGATACTCCAAATCTTGTAGGTATTTCGTATTCATATACTGAAAGAGGACGAAGTCAAAACAATTTTCAGTCGTACGATATAACTCAAAATGGTGGTTCAATTCGATGGGGACGCAGATTCAAATGGCCTGATCCTTTCTTTAGAGGTTCTTGGATGTTGAGGGCAACAAATACAAAATATTATACTGAAAGTAAAGATGATTTAGAAGATGATTTTGGTGAAGATATACATCAAGATGGTGATAGATGGTATGCATCTCGAAGTGGAATATCATTCACTCAAATTATTACAAGGGATAGCAGAAATCACCCTGAGTTTCCTACTTCGGGGTCAAAATTTGTATGGACATTTACATTTGCTGGCTCATTTTTAGGTGGGAATGAAAATTATCATAAACATGATTTTGATTTTAAATGGTTCACACCAATAGCTAAGAAATTTGTTATGCATCAAGTGCTAAAATTTGGAGCATTAAAAGTATTGCCATCTAAAAATGAAACTCAAACATTTATCCCTTATAATGCACGATTTATTATGGGGGGAACGGGTATTCCTTATGGTGAAATGTTACGGGGTTATCCTGATAACATGATTGGACCTCTTTCTGTAAGTTCGTATGGGTCTTTACGCCCTGGAGGCGGAAAAATTCTAATGAAGTATTCTATGGAGTTTAGATTATCGTTATCTGAAAATCCAACAATTTTTGCGTTAGCATTTGCCGAAGCTGGTAATGTATATGATGATTTTGATAAAACAGATCCATTTAAACTTATGAGGTCAGCAGGTGTTGGTATTAGGTTGTTTATGCCAATGTTGGGAGTTTTAGGATATGATATGGGGTATGGGTTTGATAATTTACCAAATGAAAATGACCCACATGGTTGGGAACATCATTTAATTTTTGGTATGCCATTTTAAAAAACAAAAGGAGATAGTGTGAAAAAACTATGGATTAACGGATTGATTGTTTCAGTTTTAATGCTCTCAATTTCATTTGCAGAAATGAAAATTGGATACATTGATTCCAATAAAATAATGTCTGAATATGAAGATGTAAGACAGGTGCAAATTGAACTTGAAAAAGAGCAACGACGATTACAATCTGAGTTAGAGATAAAAGCAAAGCAACTTGATAGTCTAAAACAAGACTATGATCGTCAACGATTGTTAATGAGTGATGACCGTCGTCAACAAAAAGAAAACGAAATGATTCAATTAGACAAATCAATTCAACAATTTCAAATGGAGAAGTTTGGTCCAGAAGGTGAAATTTATCAGATTCAAAACCAACTTTTAGCTCCAGTATTATCTGTGATTGATAATGCAATTCAAATTGTTGGAAAAGAACGTGGTTATGATTACATCATGGATGCAGTTTCTGGTTCAATTGTATATGCTATCGATTCTCATGATTTAACGGAAGATATTTTAGAAATTCTAAGAAAACCAGGGACTGATAGTAACGAATAATTGTTCACAGTTGAAAATATAGCAAAATTTATTCAGGGTACTATTGAAGGCGATAGTACCATTGAATTATTAGACGTATGTGATATTAAAGATGGGAATAAACATTCGTTGACCTTTCTAGCTGATCCAAAATATTTTCATTTTATTCAAGATTGCAAATCGTCAGTTGTGATAGTAGATGATAAATTCTCAGAAGAGCGTGGGGATAAAACTCTTATTCGTGTTCAAAATGCCTTTCTGGGATATATAAAATCCCTACGGTTGTTTCATCCCGAAAAACCGTTCACTCCTGAGATTCACTCTTCAGCTGTTATTGACTCTAATGTATTTATCCCTCAGAGTTGTGGTATTTCTCCAAATGTAACAATTCAAGAAGGTGTATCAATTGCAGAAAATGTCTTCCTTGGTCCCGGTGTTGTAATCGGAAGAGATGCTAAGATTGGTGCTAATTCAGTCATTCATGCGAATGTTACAATCTATCATAATACAATTGTTGGAGAAAACGTAATTATTGATTCTGGCACAGTAGTTGGTTCAGATGGATTTGGCATTGTGACAGAGGGGACAGAACATCATAAAATACCTCATTTGGGGAAAGTAGTGTGTCAAAACGATGTTTGGATTGGAGCTAATTGTACAATCGATAGAGGTACAATTGGAGATACAATTATTGGAGAATCTACAAAGATTGATAACCAAGTACATATTGCTCATAATGTAAAAATTGGAAAAGGATGTTTAATTGCGGGACAAACAGGAATTGCTGGTAGTGCTATAATTGGCAATTATGTTTTT
Organism: uncultured bacterium; assembly: GCA_964501035.1. Taxonomy (GTDB): domain Bacteria; phylum Fidelibacterota; class Marinisomatia; order SCGC-AAA003-L08; family D37C17; genus CAYNTS01. The sequence goes on along the minus strand of CAZCRK010000010.1, from coordinate 12,812 downwards.
ATGTCTGGACACGTGGGAATTGTGGGACATATAACGGTTGGAGATAGGTGTAAAATTGTAGCAAAATCAATGGTTATGCAATCTTTAGAACCAGACTCACATGTATCAGGGAATCCTGCTAGACCTCATTCAAAAATGAAACGACAAGATGTAGTAATTAATCAATTACCAGAATTACTTAAACGAGTAAGACATCTTGAGAACAAAACAAAATTATAGGGGTTGTGATGGCTGAAAATGTAAAAAAATCAAACTATCAACGAACAATTAATAATGTTGTAAGCATAAGTGGAATTGGTTTGCATACTGGTGTGGAAACTACAGCAACATTTAAACCCGCTCCTGAAAATTTTGGAATTAGATTTAAACGGCTTGATTTAGAAAATTGCCCAGAAATCCCAGCTGATATTGATCATGTTGTGGATATTTCTCGAGGAACAACAATTGAACAAAATGATGTCAGGGTTCATACAGTGGAGCATATCTTAGCTGCTATTACTGGTATTCAAATTGACAATGTTTTAATCGAGTTAACTGAAAAAGAGCCACCTGTGATGGATGGAAGCTGTAAACCATTTGTAGATATATTACTTGAGTCTGGATTAGTTGAACAAAAAGCAAGACGTGATGAATTAATCATTGATCAAACAATCACGTACTCTGAACCTGAAAGAGGTGTAGATATTCATGTTCTTCCATCTGACAAGTTTCGTGTCACATTTATGACAGATTATCAATTCCCATCATTAGGCACTCAATATACAGCTATTTATTCTCTGGAAGATGAATTTGTGGAAGAAGTTGCTCCAGCTCGAACGTTTTGTTTTTTCTCAGAAATCAAACAAATGAAGGAACAAGGGTTAATCAAAGGTGGAACTGTAGATAATGCGATGGTTTTTCTTGATAGAGAAGTGCAAGATCATGAAATTGAAGATTTACGAACATTGTTTAATATAAAATCTGAGGTATTTTGTGGTGATAACGGCATTTTAAATGGCATGGAACTTAGATATCCTAATGAATCTGTTCGACATAAAGTACTTGATTTGATTGGTGATTTAGCGCTTTTAGGTATACCTATTAAGGGTCATTTTATCGCAGCTCGAAGTGGGCATGCTGCAAATGTTGAATTAGTGAAAAAAATTAAAAAAACATATTCTAAAAAGCTCGCGCTCAATAAGCTTCAAAAAGAAAAACAAGATATTGCATATGATATTCAAGGGATTCAACAAATTTTACCTCACAGATATCCTTTGCTGTTAATTGATAGAGTTCTAGATGTGGTTCCCGGAGATAAAGTTACTGCTATTAAAAATGTTACAATTAATGAGCAGTTTTTTCAAGGACATTTTCCTAGACAACCTGTAATGCCTGGGGTGTTAATTTTAGAAGCTATGGCACAAGCAGGTGGTTTTTTAATTTTGAATTCAATTTCAAATCCAGAAACAAAATTAATGTATTTTAGTGCTGTTAGTAGTGCAAAATTCAGAAAACCAGTTATACCTGGAGATCAAATATTATTTGAAGTTTCGTTGCTTCGTTTTAGAATGGGTTCGTGTAGAATCAAAGCAGTGGCAAAAGTCGATAACGAAGTAGTGGCAGAAGCAGAATTCATGGCTTCAGTTGTTGATAGGAATTAAACATGGCAATCCATCCATCATCCATCATTCATGATTCAGCCAAAATTGGGAAAAATGTTTCCATTGGTCCTTTTTGTGTAATCGATAAAAATGTTGAAATTGGTGACAACACTACAATACAAGCATCTGTTTCAATCAAAGAATTTACACGAATTGGAAAAGATTGTAGTATTTTTCAAGGTGCAGTAATCGGTGAAGTGCCTCAAGATTTGAAATTTGGAGGTGAAGACTCATTAATTGAAATTGGTGATAATACAACGATTCGAGAGTTTTGCACATTAAACCGAGGTACAAATGATCGAGGAAAAACATCCATTGGGAGTGATTGTTTACTGATGGCATACGTCCATGTAGCTCATGATTGTTTTGTAGGTGATAAAACTATTTTAGCAAATGGAGTTCAGCTTGCGGGGCATGTAACCGTGGGCTACCATGTTACAATTGGGGGTATGACTCCAGTTCATCAATTTTGCTCTATTGGTGACCATGCATTTGTGGGTGGTGGATACAGAGTAGTCCAAGATTTACCCCCTTATATTTTAGCTACAGGTGAACCGCTTAGATATGCTGGTGTCAATAGTGTAGGATTACGACGTAGAGGATTTTCAGCAGAATCTAGAAAACTGATAAAACGTGCATACAAACATATTTATCAATCAAAGTTAAATGTAACCCAAGCGATTGAAGCAATTAAACATGATATTGAATTAACACCAGAAATTCAAAATATTGTTTCATTTGTTGAAAATAGTAGCAGAGGACTCATTTAGTCATTGCGATTACTATTTGTATTTTTAGTATTTAGTTTAGGTTTTTCCTCCACTGAAAAAGAGATAGCTTCAACATATACTTTTTCATCCCATCATTCACTGAATGAAATTCCTTTGTCTTTTGAATTCATAGGAATTAACAATAATCAATGGTTTAACCATGTAAATGTTCTATGGTGGCCATCAGAAAACCTATCATTTAATAGTGGAATTTCATTGGGAAATCAAGATGATACAGAAATATATTACCATATTGATTTTGGATTTTCACCAAAATGGGAAATAGCTGATAATATGTCAACAATTTTTCATGCAGGAATGCATAGGCTTCGTTTTCATGAAAATGAGGATTATCGATGGATTCATCTTGGGTTAACAGGAAGTATTTTGATAACGAATTATCAAATCGAAGCATCGTTTAATCGATTGCAAAATGAGAATTTCAATCATGATATGGGCAAGGTAAACATCCTAAAATCAATAAGCCAACAGTTAAGCCTAAATGCTGGAATTTCTATCGATAAAATTCAAAATTTAAATGTTAATCCATTTATTGGAATAAGAGTATCATTATGAAAAAAATAGGAATTTTAGGGTCAACAGGTTCAATCGGTGTACAAGCTCTCGATGTGATACGTAAGTTGGAAGATTTTGACATTACTTATTTATCCGCCCATAATAATGTGCAATTACTCGCCAAACAAGCAATGGAATTTAATCCAAATACAGTTTGTTTGGTGAATTCAGAAAACCTTGCTGAGTTGGAAAATTTATTAAAATACACAAATATTACCATTGAAACGGGACGAGAAGCATTACTGGAAATGGCATCAAGAGATGATGTTGATATAATGTTAAACAGTTTAGTCGGGGCTTCGGGAATGGAGCCTACAATCAATGCAATAAATGCTGGGGTTGATGTTGCTCTCTCAAATAAAGAAAGTATGGTGATGGCAGGGCATCATATTATGGAGCTTGCTAAACAAAAAAATGTTTCCATATTTCCTGTTGATAGTGAACATAGTGCTATTTGGCAATGTCTAGTTGGTGAAAAACATGAAGAGATTAAACGACTAATTTTAACAGGTTCGGGTGGTCCTTTTCGGGCGCGAAAATTAGATGAATTCCCAAATATCACACTAAAAGAAGCATTGAATCATCCCAATTGGGATATGGGGGCAAAAATTACCATTGATTCAGCAACTATGATGAATAAAGGGTTGGAAGTGATTGAAGCTCGGTGGTTGTTTGATATTGATGCTGATAAAATTGATATTGTGGTGCATCCAGAATCTATTATTCACTCAATGGTTGAGTTCAAAGATGGATCGGTTAAGGCACAGCTTGGGCTACCTGATATGAAAATTCCAATCCAATATGCTTTAACATACCCTATTCATGTTGATATGTGCTGGGAACACCTAGATTTAATCAAAATTAAATCACTCAGTTTTGAAGCACCTAACGTAGAAAAATTTCCATGTATTCGTTTGGCATATCAGGCTTTACTCAGTAATGATTCATCTTCTATCGTGTTAAATGTTGCAAATGATACCGTTGTGGAAGCATTTTTAAAAGAGCACATTACATTTATGGATATTCCGCATTATATTGAGGATGCAATCTCTTCTCACGATACCATTAACTCACCAAACCTCCATGATATTATGGAACTCTCAAATTGGACACAATCATTTTTACATCAAAGGATTAAATCATGACAACCATTCTTGCCTTTTTATTTGTAATTGGAATCCCCATTTTTTTACATGAACTTGGTCATTATACTGCTGCACGCTTAACAGGGATGCGTGTAGAAAAATTTTATGTTGGATTTAATTTGTTTGGACTCGGGATTAAGAAAAAAATAAATGGGACCGAGTATGGGCTTGGAATTTTCCCATTAGGTGGATATGTAAAAATTTCTGGGATGGTTGATGAAAGTTTAGACCCAACAAGTACTGGAGCTGAATATGAATTCCAATCCAAAAATACTTTTCAGAAATTGTTCTTTTTATCAGCAGGTGTTATGATGAATTTTCTTCTAACTATCTTTATAGTTGCCAGTTTAACATTAATAAATGGAATTGGTGAGTTAGATAACAGACCTTTACTTGGACAGGTGATGCCAGAATCTCCAGCAGATCAAATTGGTTTAGTTGAAGGAGACATGATTTTAGAAATCAATCAACAATCTGTTTCAACTTGGACAGAAATGACAGATATTATCCAACAACATCCAATTGAAGAAATAAGTATTCTTTGGGAACATGAAGGGCAAGAATTGTTTGGAACTGTGCTCACAGATTCAACCCGTCAGTTAATTGATGGAAATGTAAAATTAGTTGGAATGTTGGGTATAGGTGCAACAATAAATATGAAAGAAGCATCGTTATCTGAATCGTTATCTGCAGGTGTAAAACGTACGTATTATTGGCTTAAAATGATGCTTGATAGCTTGAAGGCACTGGTTACAGGAGGGGCATCATTTAAAGATTTTGTTGGTCCCATATTTTTTGCAAAAGTTGCTGGTGAAACTGCGCAAAATGGCTTAGTCTCATTGCTAGGTTTAATGGCATTATTAAGTGTAAACCTAGGACTTATCAATATTTTACCTATTCCAGGATTAGATGGCGGACATGCTTTACTGGCATTGGTTGAAGGTATCTCTCGACGAAAACTCCCACTAAATGTTAAAATGGGTATTCAACAAATTGGGGTGTTATTTTTATTACTCTTATTTGTGTATATCTTTGTGAATGATATACTAAGGTTGTTCTAACCTACTTATCTAAAACTAGGCTAAAGGCTGTGGTTAGTTTTAGTACTTGGTGATTTGTATCTATCAAATTTTTGGATAATATTTTAGCAATATTGGTTGTTATTTTGTAACCTACCTCAGGCTTTTTATCCGAAATCTCAAAAAAGTCATGTTTCATTAATATACCAATATCACAATTTGTTAAAGCAGTAATAGTTGCAGTTCTGGAATCATTTTCACTAAAAAGAGATATTTCTCCAAACACGCTATAGTACTCACTTTTTATGCGAATTAATTCTTTTTCACGTGCATCATCTTCCATGCTACTGGTATTAAGTGTGAGAGCTTTAGTAATGCTTACCTCACCAGAAAGTAAAAATATTAACGAATCGCCAACATCACCTTCCTTGATGATTATTTGCCCTTCTTTAATGGATTTAACTTTTATTTTCTTAGAGAATTCTGCAATCTCATCACCAGTCAAATGGTGAAAAATAGCATATTTATTGAATATATCAGCATATTTCTTCTTCATGGGATAATAATTGCTCCTTCACCTTTTTTCACTATTCTATCATCTGCTGGGTTCATCATAACCCTTACTTTACTTTCTTCTGCTAATGAATGTCCTGCTTCCTTGATTTTTTGTTCTATAAACCTATCCAATGCATTTGAGTCTGCAGATAAAAAATCTGATACCCCAATTTTTTCTTCTTCATTATATAACCCGATGCAATTCCATCCATCTTTTTCGCGAAAATGTTGAAACAATTCTGCAAAGGGTTTTCCAATAAATTTAGCGGGTATAATTTCAGATTTAAAATGATGAACAGAATTAACATCTAATAATTGTTCAACTGCTTGTGGAATTCCAGGTTGGAGTACATGATTAGCAACCATAAATGATTCAAAATTATCATTGGTAATGATTGCATCTGCATTTGCTCTACGAAGATATGGGATTTTATCATTCTTTGCAACATGCGCAATTACTTTTAAATCAGGAGCCATATTTTTTATAGTCAATGTTGCAAGAATAGTTTTATCGTCGTCGGTAGAAACGGTATCATCTGAAATTATAATCGCTGAACTTGCTTTATTGATATTAGCTTTTTTGAGTATTGACTCTAAGGCATAATCTCCTCGTACATATTTTACATGTATAGATGAAAAACGAGCCATAATACTATTCATTTCATCTTCGGGTAAATCATTTACAAGTGCAATGCGTAATGATTTATCATTTTTTGTTATATGATTTAAGGATTGGATAATTTTTTCTATATTATGATTCCATCCACATATTACTATATGATCCGATAATTTTAATGCTTCCAAACCTCGACCCTCCATAATCCTTTTTGTTGTAAAAATTGAAGAAATTGTACCTGTTACTATAGCAATAAGTGTGATTCCTGAAAACATAATCATGATTGCTAGAATACGTCCATAAGGTGTTACAGGAGCCATATCACCATAACCGACGGTTGTCATAGTAACAATGGTCCACCATAACGAATTACCAAACTGGCTAAAACTGTCACCTTCAATTACCATTATGATTCCAGCGCCTATAATCCAAATAAGCAAAATGCCGGAAATCACTTTAAATATCAATGATTGTGTAAGAGATAAAACTTTATTTTTTAGTTGATGTGTTGTCATTTTTGCAAATATTCCAAGCAAATGTTAGCACTATGCAGGGTGATAATCAAAGAAATATACTTTACAAAATTTATTAGTAGTTAAAGATATAAAAGTTATAAATTAAATCGCAGAGTATAAATCAAAGTCTTAAATCAATCAAGAAAACTCTGCAAATTGAATAATATAAAAAAGGACAAAAAAGATGAAAAAAATAGTGCTATTAATAACTTTAATTTCAACAGTATTTGCATGGGATACATTTAGTGTAGGAATTGGACAAGAAAAATACCAATCAGCTACATTTTATAGTAATCACTTGCTTTATGGATTAGATTTTTTCCATTTTGGTGTTGATTTTAAAATGGATGTTACTGAACATGATTGGGGTGAAACCCAATATTATCAGGACAGTGGAGAATTTTCAATAAATGTATTTATGCCAAGAGTGGGTTGGAGGCAAAACTTAGTCAATTCAAATAAAATAAATACTTATATAAAAGGTGAAGGGTTTATCGTCATTCCATTTGTTGCTTTAAGTGGTGAAGGGAGTGGATCAATTGAAGAACCTATTGAAGATATGTTAGATATGATAGGATTCAACGCTAGTTATGGAGTAGAGTATATGTTTAATGAACAATTTTCCATTAGTGCTGATGTTGGTCTAACTTGGATTATTAACAGTTTTAGCACGGAATCATCCTCAGAAGATTATTGGTATGATTCCTATCAAGAGATTAATACTAAATTAACAACATCTCTAGCTACTTCATTTACAAAATTATCTCTAAACTTTAAGTTATAGATTTAATATTTCAAAATATTAAGTATAAAAAACAACCCCCGTACTGGGGTTGTTTTTTATAGGCTTAGTAAAAACTTATTCAAGGCAGACGGGGAATTAAAGGTTAATATATTTATATCATCTTGATGTTTTTTTAATTTGGTAAATACGCGGGGTTTTTCATGCTTAGGAAAGTTCCAAACGTACTTTATGAACCCCCAATCCCATCGCTCGGTACATCCTTCCCCCATATCTGGCCGGGTTCTGCCGTACGATGTTATGATGCGTTTTATTACTCTCCAAACACATAGATATCTAGAAAAATTTAAGAAAATTACGGTATCAGCTTCAGGAAGACGAATGTCTAAGGTATCTCCATAGTTTCCATCCATAATCCATGTATTTTTTTTCAATTTCTTTTTTAGTAGGGAATTCCATTGTGAGGGATCTGTCATAACCCAACCTGGTTTCCAAAATAATTTGTCAAGGTGAAGTACTGGAATATTTAGAATATGGCTTAATTTTTGAGAAAAAGTTGATTTCCCTGCGCCACATGGTCCTAATATTAAAATTTTGTTCAATCAGTCTCCTCAAGTTTGAATGAATGACATCTAAGATTTATGAAAAAATCATGGAGTAAATTAATACAAATAAAAATAATAATTCAAGTGTGAAATAGGGCGTTAAGAAGGAACGATTATCAGGTAAATATTCCCAAAATATAGGTATGGTTAATTTTCTAAAATAATAGAAACCAAGGTGATGACATCAATCACATTTATATTACCATCAAAGTTAACATCGCTACAGTCGCAATTTGCACCGGGTTCAGACAAAATACAATCGTTAACAATAGTTATAACATCTATTACATTGAGTGCATTATCATTGTTGCAATCTCCAACTTGATAATTGGTTTGAACAAAATATAATGCGCCAATATCACTACGTGTACTATCAGCATCTAATTTGAGCGGATCACCTGTGTCAATACAGGGAGAATTTGCTAAATAATTATAATTAGAAAAATGCTCATTAATAAAAAGTGGATCTTCAAAAATGAGACCATCACCAGGTTGGGGCTCCAACGGAGTCCAAATGCTACCTCAGTTGGGGCAGTTTTCTATATAATCCGCATCACCGTTATTCCATGCATTGCAGTACGAAATTTCAGCAATTGGGATTTCACTGTAGATACCTAAACCATAGGTTGTATTCGATATAAAATTGCAATTTTTGATTACAACATGTGTTGAGTCAAACAATTTAACCCCAAAGTCATTTTCAATAAGATTACAATTTATAATAGAGCCTGTTGACGTTCCCGCATAACTAATACCAAAATAATCACTATTTTTTACTGAACATTCCTGAATATCAACATGACAAGGATATGCTGCTTCACCATATACCCAAATTCCACCACCTGATTGCAAATCAATAACGGCACCATTGCCATCGATTTTAATATTGCCTTCAAATAACCCCAATCCGCCAGTATATACAATATTTGCATCAAGCATTACATACTTGTCATACCCATCTGCAGGTTCTGCAGAATTATAGGCATCTTGTAAGGATATTCCAAATATAGTTGTAATATTTAATATATAAATTATGATTTTGAACATACTCAAAGTTCGGAATTATTTGTGAATTTACCAAATCGAAAAGCGTAACAATTTGTAAGTATAGCTTTAGAATGGATATCTTGCATTGTATTTAACAAGGTTGGTAAAATATACGAGTAACATACGAGTATTTATAATGCAAATCATAGAAAAACAATTAGAAATATCATTTATTCCAGCAGGGTTTCCCTCTCCAGCAGAGGATTTTACAGACCTGTCAATAAGCTTGGATAAATATCTTATCAGAAATCCATCTGCTACATTTATGGCATATGCTAATGGAGACTCAATGGTGCAAATTGGAATTCACGATGGTGATATTCTTATTGTTGATAGATCGCTTACAGCTAAAGATGGGGATATCGTGGTTGCATTAATTTGCGGAGAGTTTACGGTAAAGCAATTATCTCATGCCCATAATGAACCCGTATTAATTCCATACAATTCCCAATATCACCCAATAAAAGTAACGGCAGAAATGGACTTTGAAATTTGGGGTGTTGTACCATATTCTATTCGTAAGTATCGATGATTGCCCTTGCTGATTGTAATAATTTCTATGCATCTTGTGAGCGCGTGTTCAATCCTTCAATTCGAGAAAAACCTGTGGTAGTATTATCCAATAATGATGGCTGTGTCATTGCACGATCTAATGAAGCAAAAGCATTGGGAATAGAAATGGGAGCACCTGCATTCAAAAATAAACATATATTTGATAAAAATGGTGTATTTGTATTTTCTACGAATTTTGCATTATATGGTGATTTATCTCAACGAGTTATGTCGATATTATCGAAAGAAGTTCCGCAAATTGAGATATACTCTATTGATGAGGCATTTTTAGATTGCAATGGTATTGATAATATACACTTATTTGGAATGAACCTTCGAAAAAAAGTAACTCAATATACAGGTATTCCAATTTCTATTGGTATAGCTCCCACTAAAACATTGTCAAAAGTTGCAAATCATCTTGCCAAGCATACCACGAAATCTGGAGTATTTATACTTGATGATATGAATCAAATTAGTGACTCTTTAAAGGAGTTTCCTTTAGCAAAATTATGGGGAGTGGGACGGCAGTATGCTAAAAAGTTATCATTTTATGGAATACGCACCGCATATGACCTCACAATACGGTCAGACAAGTGGATACAGCACCATATGTCTATTGTTGGGTTGAAAATGGTTAAAGAGTTGCGTGCAATACCGTGTTTTAATTTGGAAATAAATTCACAATCCAAAAAATCTATTTGTACCTCTCGTACATTTGGACAAGAGGTAGATAATATCCGACAGTTGGCGCAAGCATTAAGTACATATGCGTCTATGTGTGCTTCAAAGTTACGGAAACAAAAAAGCTGTGCAAAAACAATGACAGTTTTTATTCTAACTAACCCATTTAAACAAGAATATAGAGTAAATTACAGCGGTGTAAGGAAAATACATTTTAGCACCCCGACCAATGATTCACTTGAAATTGTTACCAAAGCAATTGAAGGTTTGCGGGGGATTTATCGAAATGATTGTATTTATAAACGAGCGGGGGTGATTATGTCAGATATTATTCCTCAATCAAAGGTGCAACTAACTTTTTTTGATAATATTGAAGATGTGGAAAAACGACACCATCTAATGAAAGCAATAGATAATATTAATGAAGAATATGGTCGAATGAAAATACGGTTATGTGTTAATGGATTTGCAAGAAAATGGAAGTTGCGACAAGAAAGACTTTCGCCATGCTATACCACACGAATGACAGACTTATTACGGGTGAAATCATAATGTGTTTTAATATTGCGATTGCACGAAAACAACAACAAATTGAAAAGGAAATTGGTGGTGTATTTGAAACGTACTTTGAACCCAAAACACATCTCTCAGCATTTACCAATCCAAAAATTCCCGTCATTACTTCATCAGAAGCAGGTTTAATCAAACAATATAATTGGGGATTAATTCCACATTGGGTTACAAGTACGGAAAAAGCAGAGCAAATTCGAAAAATGACGTACAATGCTAAAAGTGAAACGGTGTATGAAAAACCATCATTTAAATATTCAATCAAAGATAAACGATGTTTAGTCATTGCAGATGGATTTTATGAATGGGAATCTACATCAACTGGAAAACAGTGCCACTATATTACACTTCCTAACGATGAAATTATGACATTTGGAGCAATTTGGTCCGAATGGATAAATGAAACAAATGACATTAGTTTAAATACAGTTTCAATATTAACGCAACCAGCAAATACATTTATGGAAAAAATACATAATATCAAAAAACGTCAACCTGTAGTAATTAGTAATGAAAATAGAAAACATTGGCTTGGAACTCAATTTGAGATTGCAGCATTGCTTCAATCCTCTTTTAGTCAAACATTTAAATCTGTAGAAGTGACGAGCCCACTGAAAAAGTAACTTATTTAATATATTTAACTTGTTAAATTTCTTTCTAGAAATGTATTAAATTTGTAACTAGTCAAGTGTTATGAGTCAAAAAAGACTTAATAATTAATTTGTAATTTGAGTAGATTTTAAGAGAAACAAGAAATAGGATTAGCACATGAAGATTAAAAATATTAAAATAAATTTTGGAAACACTATTTATGCATAAAAAATGTACACATTGATTAACAAAATGTTTATACTGTGTTTTGTTTTAACAGGTTTGTTGTTTTCTAATGGTCCTTATACTGTTAGTTCTATTGATGAATCAGATGGGTTACGAAATGGTCCACATTATTCCGGTGCATCACTTTATTATCCGGTAGATGCAGAAGGTCCATTTGCCAGTATAGTAATTGTTCCAGGTTATATGACTTTACCTTCAAGTGTAGAATCATGGGGGCCATATTTAGCATCATATGGAATTATTTCAATGATTATTGGTACTAATTTATTATGGGATTCTCCTGATGTTAGGGCAGATGCGTTGTTAGATGGCATAGAAACAATAAGGCAAGAAAATACTAGATTAGGTTCTCCTTTGTATGCAAACATTGATGTTAATAAATTTGCTGTTGGTGGTTGGTCAATGGGTGGAGGTGGAGCACAATTAGCAGCTGTAATTGACCCTTCATTAAAGGCAGTAATAGCACTTTGCCCTTGGCTAGATAATTTAAATTTGCAGTCTCAAGATTTAAATCATCAAGTTCCAGTTTTAATTTTTAGTGGAGAGTTAGATATCATAGCCCCTCCTTCAATTCATGCAGATGTTCATTATGATTATACACCTGAAAATACACATAAGTTATTGTTTGAAATAGATAATGGAAACCATTCTGTTGCAAATAATCCCTTAGAAGGTCAAGGCGAGGTTGGTGAAACTGCCCTTTTATGGTTAGAGAATTATTTACTTGGAGATTTATCAAACTGTTCTTTATTACTAGAGACTCCAATTTCATCTTCAAAATATTTGACAAATGTTGAATGTGAGAATGAGATATTAGGTGACGTAAACCACGATGGTTCTGTAAATGTGCAAGATGTAATTCTGATTGTTAATCTAATTTTAAATGATGAAAATGATAATCAAGCAGATTTAAACTCAGATGGATTAATCAACGTTCTT
>CAZCRK010000009.1:0-39407 GCA_964501035.1 uncultured bacterium | reverse complement strand
TTGACATTACCTATTCAAGTGATGCAGATATAGCTGGATTCCAATTTGATGTAGATGGCGTTGAGTTATTGGGAGCATCAGGTGGTAGTGCAGAAGCTGCAGGCTTTAGTACATCCGTTGGTGGAGGTACTGTACTTGGATTTTCTTTTAGTGGAGCAACGATAGCAGCAGGAAGTGGAATACTAACTACCTTAGAAGTACAAGGAGATGGAGCATGTATTTCTGGTCTTGTATTATCAGGCGTTGGTGGAACCACATTAGATGCAGATGTAGTGGATTGTACAGGTATACATTATGGAGCACCATGTGAAGATGCAGATGGTGATGATATCTGTGATGATGTAGATGATTGTGTTGGAGCTTATGACGAATGTGGTGTGTGTAATGGTGAAAACGCAGACATGGATGAATGTGGCGAATGTTTCGGTTCAGGTTATGCTGACAATTGTGGAACATGTGATGATGATGCTTCAAATGACTGTGTACAAGATTGTAATGGTGACTGGGGCGGATCAGCTTTCGAAGATGAATGTGGAATTTGTGATGGTCCAGGTGCAATTTATGAATGTGGTTGTGAAGAAATTCTTGAAGGAGCCTGCGACTGTGATGGCAATTTCCCAGTAGAAAACTATGATTGCGCTGGAAATTGTATAGTTGACATTGATTGCAATGGTGATTGTGGTGGATCTGCGTTCGAAGATGATTGCGGCGTTTGTGAAGGTGACAATTCTACATGCACCGGTTGTATGGATTTTGAAGCATGTAACTACGATGATACTGCAACAATTACCGGCGATTGTTATTATCCTGATCCTGGATTTAACTGCGATGGTGAATGTGTAATTGGTGAGGACTGTGAAGGTGTGTGTGGCGGCTCTGCAGAAATTGATGAATGCGGTGTCTGTGCAGGTGAAGGTATTGCTGATGGAGCTTGCGATTGTGATGGTAATGTTGTGGATGATTGTGGCGAATGTGGTGGTGACAATTCATCATGTACAGGTTGTATGGATAGTGGTGCACTTAACTACGATGCTAATGCAACTCTTGAATGTGAAAACTGCTGTGAGTTTGCTCCAAACTACCCATTCTGGGAAGTTGATATACCTAGTTATGAATTTAGTGGTGCAATAACTGCACAAGTACTCATTGATGATATATTATTTGGTCAGTTAAATACAGACTTACTTGCAGCATTTGTTGGAGATGAAATTAGAGGTGTTACTTACGGTAATTTCTTCCCACCTGCAGATTACAATGTGTTTAACCTTCTTGTTTATAGTAATGAAACAATTGGAGAATCCATAACATTCAAATACTACGACTCTCAAGAAGATGCTGTTTATGACATTAGTGAAACTATACCTTTTGAATCTAATATGATTTTAGGAAATGCATTTACACCTGAATATTTAACAGTTTCTTCATCTGTTGAAACAAATATTTCATTTTCTGTAGGTTGGAATTGGTTTTCTGTTAATGTAGTAGATGTAGATATGTCTTTAACAACAGTATTATCGTCATTGGGTGATGCAGGTATTTTCATTAAAGACCAATCTAGTTTTTCAGATTATTATGCAGGATGGGGTTGGTTTGGTACATTAAATGAGATTAGTAATGAGACATTTTACATGATCGGTATTAACTCTGAGAGTACACTTAATTTTAGCGGAATGCCAGTTGACCCAAGTGAGCCAATTTCACTTTCAACGGGCTGGAACTGGATAAGTTATAAACCTCAAACTACGATTGATATCAACACCGCTCTTGGTTCGATTTCTACTGGTATTTTCATTAAAGACCAATCTAGTTTTTCAGATTTTTATGCAGGATGGGGATGGTTTGGTACGTTAAATGAAATGAGCCCAGGTAGTGGTTATATGTTACGCATGGATACTGCAGAAGACTTGGTTTATCCATCTGGAGGTTTATTATCAACAGAAACAGATAACTATGAAGTTTCTTTAACTCGTAGCGAGGACTGTGAAGTAAATCCATTTGCGTATGAATTTAATGGAGCCATTACTGCACATGTTTCAATTGGTGATGAAGTAGTTTCTGATGGAACTCTGTTGGCGTATGTTGGTGATGAATGTCGTGGAGAACAAGAAGCACTTTATTTCCCACCTGCTGAAAATTACTATTTCCCTACTATGACATATAGTAATGTAGTTGAAGGTGAAGTAATGACATTCAAATATGTTGATGTTTCACAAAATGTGTATGATCTTGATGGTTCACTTGAATTTGTTTCTGATATGATAGTTGGAAATGGATTCGATCCCATAGTATTTACAACAACACTTGCAAATGAAAGTGTGACGCCAGAAAGTTATGAGTTGGGGATGGCATATCCAAATCCATTTAACCCATCCACAACTTTAGATTATAATTTGGCATCAGCTGGTGATGTAAATATTGTTGTGTTTGATATGCTAGGAAATTTAGTTGAACAACTATATTCTGGTTATCATTCACAAGGAACTGGTCAAGTAATTTGGGATGCAAAAGATACTCCAGCTGGAATTTATTTCATTCGATTGAGTGCGGGTAATTATTCTCAAACTCGAAAAGTTATTTTAATGAAATAATATCAGTTTCAAATAATATGAAAAAGGGTGGAGTTTTCCACCCTTTTTTGTTTTCGTAACAGTTTGCAACAAGAAACGAATTTTATTATATTTTACGCAGTATAGTCCTTATATTCAGTATCGATAGCAATTAACTATTTATTATTGAGGTGTATTATGAAGTTTGCAAAAAGTTTAATTATTGGATTAATTGTAGTTTTTTCAGTTCCCAATTTGTTTGGTCAAAATCCCGACTGGGAAGTAATCCCTTTTGATTTTGAGTTTAATGGTTCAATTACAGCCCATGTCATCATTGATGATGAGTTAGTCTCTTCTGGTACTCTGGCAGCATTTGTAGGTGATGAAGTGCGTGGTGTTCAAGAGGCATTATTTTTTCCTCCAGCTCAAAACTTCTATTTCCCCATTATGACATTTAGTAACGAAACAAATGGTGAAGTTCTTTCTTTCAAATTTTATAATGGAAATGAAGTAATTGATTTGGATGAAACTCAAGAATTTGTGTCTGATATGACTATTGGTAATGGGTTTAACCCATTGGAATTAAATGGGAATAGTACTGATGAACTCCCAGAAGATTGTGATTCAGACCCATCAACCTGGGTAGTAAATCCTTTCGAATTTGAAAACAATGGGTCAGTAACCATTGCAGTATCTCAAAATAATGTAAATATTGGAAGTGAAAATGATATTATAGCTGGCTTTGTGGGTGAAGATGTTAGAGGTGTTCAGACCGCGTTGTTTTTTCCACCAATGGGTACATGGGTGTTTAACTTGATGTTGTTTAGTAATGAAGTGAGCGGAGAAATTGTTACATTTAAATATTATAGTAGTACATTAGATCAAGTCTTTTGTTTAGACGAAACATTAGAGTTTGTATCAGATATGACCATCGGAGATGCAATAGATCCTTTTAATTTAGAAATCACTGTAGAAGAAATTTATGGATGTATGGATCCGGAAGCAAACAACTATAATCCGCAAGCAAATATTGATGATGGATTATGTGAATATACTCCTCCAGAAATGTTTCAATTTAACCAATCAACATTAATTGCATTTTACTTTTTTGAAGAAATAATTTTAGACTCTATATCCATTGCACCACAAGATTGGATTGGTGCATTTAATGGAGATGTTTGTGTTGGTGCACGTCGAATTAGTGAATGTGGAGATGGTGCTTGTGATGTCCCTATTATGGGTGATGACGGTGAAGAATATTCTGTAGGTTATATGTCGGCTGGAGAATATCCAACATTTAAATATTTTGATTATTCTTCCGATGAGTATTTAGAGGCCTATCCTTCAGAAGAAATTGCATGGCAATCGTTAACATCTCCAATCATTGAATTTTTAACAACTGAACCATTAGGTACTCCAGACTGTGCTGGTATTATTGATGGAAATGCAGTTGTTGACGATTGCGGTGTGTGTATTTGTGGTGATGAGATAAATGAAAATTGTACTGACCAAGAGTTTAACGCAGATGTGGACTGTGAAGGAGTTTGTTTTGGGAGTGCAATTATAGATGATTGTGATGTGTGTAATGGTGAGAATACTGATTTAGATTGTGCTGGCGAATGCTTTGGAAGTAATATTTGTGGATGTTCAGATGAAGAGGCATGTAATTACAGCTCTGATGTAACATTTGATGATGGTTCGTGCTTTTATGAGGGTTGTGATGAAACACAATATTATCAAGTAAGTATAGAAGAAACAGGGCAATCGCAACTCACTATTTTTGAAAATACAATTACAACTCTAGATACATTTGATGAAATAGGAATTTTTGATATTTCAGGTGTAACTGAAACCAATGAAGATTGTGATAATTCACATAATGGTGAAATATTGGTGGGTGCTGGATTATGGACAGGCACTCAACTTGAAATTGTTTCAACTGGTTCAGTAGATATGTGTGAATTTTCTGGTCCACAATTAGCTGGATACATTGAAGGACATCCTTTGGTAGTCAGAGTGTATGATGCGAGTGAAAATATAGAATATGAAACATCACTTACATTTTCAACGGGATCAGGCATTTTTGGAGAGCTTCTCATTTCTATTTCTGAAATCACATTAGTAAATACCGAACTTGAACATTTTGAAGTATCCATTAATGAAACGGGGATGTCTTCTCTAATTATATTTGAAGATTCAATTTCAATTCTTGAAAATGGTGATGAAATAGCCTTGTATGATGCAAATGGAATTGTAGAAACAGACAGCACAGGTCAAAACATAGAATATGGTGAAGTATTAGTGGGAGCAGGGGTTTGGTCTGGGTCTCAACTTCCAATTGTAGCTATTGGGTCGGTTGATATGTCCGAGTTTAATGGCCCTGTTTTAGCTGGATATGTCGATGGTAATCCTATCAAAGCTCGAATTTGGGATAGCTCCGAGAATGAAGAATTTGATGTAATATTAAACTTTTCATCAGGGAGCGGGACTTACGGTGAGGTTTTAACGGCAGTGTTTGATATGGAAGTCATTCCACAATATAATATTGTCATTAATGAATTTTTCTTTAGATCAGCTTCAGGTACATCGGTACCAGACTATGTTGAATTGTATAATGGTGGAAGCGAGGATGTTGATGTTTCAGGTTGGTCAATTAATGATGAAGATGGTATTATTGCATCAGGAACTATATCAGCTGGTGGATACCTACTTATTGCAGGTGAAGATCCATTTTTTGATGAAAATGGTGATGAATTATATGCAGGTGAAGATATCCCCAATAGTGTATTTGCGGATGTAAGTTTTAGTACGTCTTCAGATGATATTGCATTGTTTGATGCAGATGGAAATGAAGTGGATGCAATTAGTTATGATTCAGATACTTGGCCAACAGGCAATTCAAATCGTGGACATTCAGCAGAGTTATCAGATCCTCTATTAGATAATAGTGATCCTGCAAACTGGGTATCTTCCAATGCGGAAAGCTGGCTTTTATATGATGAAGATAGTGAAATTTTAAACTATGGTACTCCTGGTGAAGAAAATAGTGTATTTATTTCACCTGCAAATGACTGTTCTGGAGTTCCAAATGGAACTGCGATATTTGATGATTGCGGTGTTTGTATTTGTGGTGATGAAGTAAACGAAAATTGTTTTGACCAAGATTTTAATGCAGATATGGATTGCTTGGGCGAGTGTTTTGGAAGTGCCTTAATTGATGACTGTGGTGTATGTAATGGTGGCAATGCAGATATGGATTGTAATGGTGAATGTTTTGGCAATGCTCAAATATTGACTTATTGTAGTGATAATGATGGTGATGGGCTAGGACAACCTGGGACTGAAACGGAGTTTTGTGATGCAACTGTTTCCGAAAACTGGGTAGAAGATTGTACAGATTCTGATGATGGATGTGAATCCAATTATTATGATTGTGCAGGTGTGTGTGACGGTTCTTCACTTGAAGATAATTGTGGTGTCTGTGATGATGATTCATCGAATGATTGTGTGCAAGATTGTAATGGTGAATGGGGTGGCGATGCACAAATTGATGATTGTGGTGTCTGTGATGGAAATAATGCTGATGATCTTGGTTGTGGTTGCTTTGAACTAGCTCCCCAGTTATACTTTGAAGATTCTGATGGTGATGGATTCGGTTATGGTGAAGGGGTTGAATATTGTGAAGTAGATGTTCCAAATGATTGGGTACCAAATAATGATGATGAATATCCAAACTGTACTTCAAATATTATAGATTGTGAAGGTATATGCGATGGTACATTAGAATTTGATTGTGCTGATGTTTGTGGCGGACTTTCGTACGAAGATAATTGTGGGTATTGTGACGATAACCCTTCCAATGATTGTATTCAAGATTGCTCAGGTGAGTGGGGTGGAATCAATATTTGCGGGTGTATGGATGAATATGCGGATAATTTTAATAACGAAGCAACATTTGATGATGGATCTTGTGAGTACACCCAACCTGAAAATTTCAACTATAATTCATCAACTCAAGTAGCATTTTATTATTTTAATGAAGTGTTGGATGTTAATAATGAATTATTACAACCAAATGATTGGGTAGCTGCATTTAGAAATGGTGTATGTGTAGGAACACGTCGATGGGATACAGCAGATTGTGGCAGTGGTGTTTGTGATTTACCCGTAATGGGTAATGATGGTTCACAAGAAACGATTGGCTATATGTTAACTGGTGAATATCCTGAGTTTCAAATTTATGATGCGTCAGAAGGTGAGTATTACTCGGCAGTACCATCTTCAATGGAACCATGGCAATATTTGTCAAGTCCAATTATAGTATTTTTGTCTGCTGAAATTGTACTGGTAAATGATGCCGAATTGCCAAATTCAAGTTACTTAGGTCAAAGTTATCCAAACCCATTTAACCCAATAACATCAATCGATTTTGGAATTATTGAAAGTGGTCAAATTACAATTTCTGTGTTTGATTTAACAGGACGTGAAGTAGAAATATTAGAACAAGGCTTTTATTCTATGGGAGAATATTCTACTCAATGGGATGCACGTAAAATGACCAGTGGTATTTATCTTATTAAACTATTTACTCAAAACCAAATTCATACTCGCAAGGTGGTATTAATTAAATAATGCAACAACTGTTGTTGTATTTGTTCATTTTTATTTCATTTTTTGGGTGTGATTCGTTTCAGCAAGAAGATGTATTTGGATGCACCGATCCTTCAGCTTGTAATTTTAATTCAGAAGCTAACATTTATGTCCCGAATAGTTGTTTCTATACACTTGATTGTAATGGTGAATGTGGTGGGTTAGCAGTAATTGATGGTTGTGGAGTTTGTGGTGGGGATAATACTATTTGTTCTCAATTTGAGTTAAGTATTTCTGAAACGGGTGAATCGTCTCTTATCATTTTTGAAGAATCAATTACCAGCTTAGAATATGGCGATATCATTGGAGTTTTCGATAACAATGGAATTACTAATAGTGGCATTTATGGAGATGGTGATACAGAATCAGAAATTGATTTTGGTGAAATTCTAGTTGGTGTGGGTATTTGGGAAAACAATCAACTTGAAATTAGTGCAATTGGTTCGTTAAATATGGCTCCATTTGATGGACCATGGCTTGCTGGTTATGTTAATGAAAATGATATAATCGTAAAAATTTATTCAATTTCCGATTTACAAGTTCACCCCACTCAAATAGAATATTCAATCGGAAACGGAACTTTTGGACAATTAATTACCGCTATTTCTAATATCACAATTTTAGATTAATATTTTATTCAAACGTCTGTAATTTACTTGCATGTCTATTGAAGTAAAACAACTCACAAAATATTTTAAATCATTTCAACGAGAAGCAGGATTAAAGGGAGCTTTTCGTTCATTTTTCAATCGTAAATATGAGAATTTCTACGCATTAAAGGATGTGGATTTGCATGTGGAAAAAGGTGAAATTCTTGGAATTTTAGGTGAAAATGGAGCAGGTAAAACAACTCTAATCAAATTATTAGTTGGGTTATTACATCCTTCATCTGGAATGGTGAATATCAATGGGTTTGTACCTTGGGAAAGAAAAAACGAATTTCTTAAACAAATATCCATTGTAATGGGACAAAAAAATCAACTGTGGTGGGATATCCCTGCATCCGAATCATTTTTGTTAAACCAACGTATATATGAAATTGATGAAATTCAGTTTAAAAGAACACGTAATGAGTTGGTTGATTTGTTAGGTGTTCAAGAGAAACTAAACGTACAAGTTCGTAGATTATCACTTGGCGAACGAATGAAAATGGAAATTATTGCTTCTCTTTTACATAATCCTAGCATTGTACTATTTGATGAACCCACTATTGGTCTAGATGTCGTTTCACAGTCAAAAATTAGAGAGTTTGTAAAATACTACAATGAGCAACATAAAACTACATTTTTACTGACGAGTCATTATATGAATGATATAGAAGCTTTATGCAAACGGGTCTTTGTAATTCATAAAGGATCAAGTTTATATGATGGAAATTTTGAAACTTTAATTAATAAAGTAAAACCACCACGAAAACTCATGTTTGAGTTTAGTAATAATATTGATATTTCTGACCTTGGTGGATTGAAAAAGAAGTTTGAATTCCAAATTCAAGATAGAATTTTAACTGCTGAATCTACGGATGACGTATTAAATTCTTTAATGGCCTCTTTATTCAAATTAGATACTCCTATTTCATTTAGTATTGAAGACCTCCCAGTTGAAGACTCTATGAAATCTTTTTTCGAAAATCCCGAACACTTTTTATCGTGACAACCAATTTTCATAAATATTTTTATGTCATTAAAATGACATGGATCCAAGCGCTTGAATATAAAGCAAATACCGTTGTAGGCACTTTTGCTATTTTTTCTGGACTAGTGATTGAATTTTTAATTTGGAAACAAATTTTTGAAACGCAAGGATTAGAAGAAATACGAGGATTTACATTTTCTGGACTCATGGTATATATTTTCCTTTCCATGGTTGTTGGTCAATTAAAATCATCATGGGCTACATCTATGGAAATGATAGATGCAATTCGAACTGGGGAATTAAATAAATATTTGATTAGACCAATTTCATTTTTCACATATCATTTTATGATTTTTATTGGATATAATTCATTGTTTTATCTTTCATATTCGGTTCTTATTATTGTTTTTCCGTTCTTTTTTCCTGGATTTATATTTTCAACAATACTCCATATTTTTGGATTTTTTATAGCATTAATCATTTCTGTTTATCTTTCATATACAATGTACTATGCAATGGTGTGTTTTGCATTTTGGTTTGGTGAGGTTCGGTCTTTAGTTGTTACGTTCAATATTGCAAATATTGTTCTTGCTGGACAAGTGATACCTATTCATTTATTTCCAGACACGATGAAACGTATTATTGAACTAACACCAATTCGGTATTTAATTGATTTCCCTGTGAGTATAGCTACAGGACGTCTTCCCGTTAGTGAATGGAGTATGCACATCCTAATTGCAGTTTTGTGGTGTGTAGTTATGACAGTTATTGGTCAAATTGTGTATAAATTTGGAATAAAAGTGTATGGAGGGTATGGTGCGTAGATACTTTTCATTGTGGCAATGTTTTTTTAATAATAGTTTAACTCGTGATATGGAGTTTAAAGCCAACTTTTTGGCAGGAGTTTTGGTAGATGCTGTATTTTACGGTATTCATTATTTTTTCTTTTCTGTAATTTATTCGTATGTTGATGCCTTGGGAGATTTCTCTCGAGAAGATGTGATAATTTTCTTAATAGTTACCTTTTTAGCAGATACAGTGTATATGCTTTTCTTCTCAGGGAATTTGTTCAATTTAAATAGAATTGCAGTCAAAGGTGAATTGGATTTTTATCTATTAAAGCCTGTTCATTCCCAGTTTTTAGTTTCAATGCGTTATGTTAAATCATATGCTTTTGTTTCATTGTTTATTTTAGGTGCAATGTTGATTAACTTAGTTGGTCAATATTCGGTAGATATTCCATTTCAAAATTGGTTGTATTTTCTTTTTTCATTTGGAATGGGAGCATTACTATGGTACTCAGTTGATTTTATTATTGTCTGTTCAACATTTTGGTTTAGGAATTTTAGTGTTGGCGGTTGGCTCAGTCATGAAGTTCTTAAATTTTCAACACGACCAGATTCAATCTACACTGGATTATTACGAAAAACACTTTTTACTTTTGTTCCCATGGCATTCATTTCGTCTGTTCCAACACGGTTTCTGCTTTATGGATTAAATCTAAAATATTTTACACTTCAAGTTGGGTTAACCCTAACATTTATGATACTATCTAGATTTGTTTGGAAACGAGGTCTCAAACGATACGAGTCAGCTTCTAGTTAAGTCTTTTTCTCTTTCTTTCTAGCAGCTGGGAAAAGCACATTGTTTAAAATTAGTCTATATCCTGGAGAATTTCTATGAAGGGATAAATCGGTTTTAGGATCACCAACAAAGTGCCGATAATCTTCTGGGTCATGTCCACCTAAAAAGGTAAACGTTCCTCTACCCACATTTCCATGAATATACTTTACTTGATTACTATTAGGGTCATCACCCATAATAAGTACATGTTTTTTTAGAAAACGCCTGTCAAACCCAGTTGTTTGACCCATAAAACCATTAATAGTTGAAACATGATTTTGAGTAAGCATTGTGGGTACAGGATCCCATTTTGCTGAAAATTCAAACAATGAAAAATAATCTGCTTCTGCACCACGAGTAACCGGCATATGACTCGGCGGGACATCAATAGTTGAGTACTCATACACCATTGGATTTGTGTAAAGTGTATAATTTTCGAATGCTATTGAGTTCGCAAAATTCATTTTTCTTTCATAATGAGGGTCTATGGGGGTTCCGTCCAATACTTTATGCGCAATATCAGTTTGAAGCGATGCAAGTGCAATATCAAAAGAATCCGTTGCAGAACACATTGCAAACATAAATCCACCCTCGCTTACATATTCTTTTATAGCAAAAGCAACAGCCTTTTTTAATTGATGGACGGTTGAAAATCCATGTTTATGTGCAGTTGCTTGAAAATCAATTTCCATTTGTTTATACCATTGGGCATTGTGATAACTTTTATAAAATTTACCATATTGTCCTGTGAAATCTTCATGATGTAAATGAAGCCAATCATATTCTTCTAGTTTCCCAGTCAAAACTTCATCATCAAATACAATATCATATTTGATTTCAGCATAAGCCAATGCAAGTGTTACTGCATCGTCCCAAGGTTGTTTTCCTGGAGGGGAGTAAACTGCAATTTTGGGTTCAGTTTCCAACAAAACCATATCCATATTATTAGCTTCCAAGGTTGCTAAAATTTGCCCCACTGCAGAAGCATCAATGGGCTCACATGTTACTCCTCTAAGCTGACAATCTTGCTCAATATACGGTAGGTGATCAATCATAAATGACCCACCACGATAATTTAACAACCAATCAACATTTGTTTTTTTTGTCAATGCATGAAATGCTATACCATAGGCTTTCAAATGATCTGTTTGTGCTTGATCCATTGGGATTAACAATTTTTGAGCTGGTGAAATTACAGGCATCAAAAACATGGTTAAAATTAGAACATATTTTTTCATATTAACTCGCTAACTCTCGTAATCGTAATCGGATAGTATCATAGTAAATGCTATTGGGATATGTTTCCAAAAACTCTAAATAAATATCAATTGATTTACTCACATTGTTTAACAGAAAGTCAAGAATTTCAGCATTTAGTATCATAGCCATTTCTGTATAAATTGAATGTCCTTGTATGGTTGAAACAATGGATAGAGATTTCTCAATCTTCCCTTGTTTCATGAGAAGAAGAGATAATTGGTATTGCACCATTTCATTTACAATATTACTTGGAGTTTCCGTTATTTCTTCTAAAATATCAATCGCTTCAGTTCGTTTGTTTTGCATTATTTTGAGTTGACTTTCTGCAAATTTATCAAAAATTTCAGGGGTATCTTTAAATACTAAAACGGTGCTGTAAAGTCCTAAAATATCATTGAATAATGGGTGCATTTTGTCAGATGATTTCAATAAATTCACCAGTGATGAATCCAGCTCAACCATATTCCCCTGATAAAATAGAATTTGACTTTGTTTCATTAAATTATTTATTTTAGATACCTCATCTGAAAACAACTGAGGTTGAGATTTTAATATTTCCATCGCTTTTTCTAAATTGCCTTTTGCAATATAAACATCAGCAAGACGAAACAATGCATTTTGACGTAGTTCTTTTTTTTGTGGTGCATTGACAACATCAGCAAATAAACTGGATGCACCGTCCAAATCTCCAAGAGCTTTGAATCGAATATCAGCCAATCGAAATGCGGCTTGTGGGTTTTGATTTGACAACAATAATGAGTCATATATGACAATTGCTTTTTGAATTGATTCCATTTGGATTTCTTGTATTTTAATATATGGAGATTGGAAGAAAATATTCTGTTTAAACATTCCAGAAATGGGAAGTTTTGCGGATTCATTTATTGTTTTTGTTTCAAAACTATTTGCAATTTCAAAAATGGCAGATTCTAAAACATTTCTATCTGCATCCATATCTAATATTGCTGAGAACACCTCTTCAGCAAGGTCAAATTGTTTCACTAATGATAACTCTCTACCAAATTCAAGACATGCATTGGGACTTGGTTTACTTTTGAGAAGTGCTATATATGCCTCTCTATATCTTTTCTCTCTAAACTCAAGGTAAGAGAGTGCAATGTTTGCCTCTAAAATGGGTGACGAAACTAAATGATTTCTAACTTTTGTATTAACTTCTGGGGCATTTGGAAAAAGCATGACCCGGTCTGCAACTATTTCAGCATGGTTTCTATTGTATTCTAAATATAATAAAAACTCAATTATAGCATTTTCGTAAGACATTCGTGATGTGAAATACATTCCCATTTCCATTGAATAGAAATCTTTATTTTCAGATTTTAGTCGAATATGTTTTATAGTTTCATATGCCTCATCAAGAAATCCATTATTGATGACGATAGTAACAATTTTTTTTACAATCCTTGCTTGATCAAAATATTTTGCTGATAACTCAGATAACAGCTGCCTCCACTTTTCTGGTTTTTCTGCTAGCAAGTAAATCTCGAGTAACTCAATTTGACTTTCTATATTCTGTTTTTTGGCATTAGAGAATTGATGTCCAAGTTGAATCAATTTTCCCCAATTCTTTTGACTCTTTAAAAGATTTTTTAAGGGTAGATAAAATTCAAAAACACCCGGATTTGATGTATTTAATTCCCAATATATTTGAAGGGCTTCATCAAACAATCCAGCTTTTTCTAGCGACATTGCTTGGGTTAATTTTTTACGAGATTCCTCATCAACCGATTGAAGTAATTTTGATTTTTGTTTTAAATCTTCTAATGCATTTCGTGAAATACCTTGAGGTTGAGATGAAACCAAGGAAAAAAATAAAATTAGTATTAGATGTATGGGTTTATTCATTTTTTACTGTTTGTTTTTGTAAATCTCTAAAATAGGTTTTCATCATTTCCTGATACTCTCGAGAATGACCTTCTTGCAATGCAGATTCCATAGCTTTTATAAACAGAAGATTTCTATCACCCAAATTTTCCGGTAAACCAGCAGGTCCCACATATTCAAACTCATCTCCAGATTGGCTTTTTCTTTTTTCTGAAAAATCTCGCTGTTTCATAGATTTTTGACTATCTAACATACGAGATAAAATCCGCTCTTGGCGTTCAATTGTTTCACGAGTAATTTGCTTTCGTCTAAAATCTTCAATAACGTCTTCCATATCCTCATTTGCGGCTGCCATTCCACCCGTTTCTTCACCGGGCATATCTCCTAACAAATCTTCTAACTTTTCTTGCAATCCTTCTTGTTGTTGCTGGAGTTGTTCCATCATTTGTTGTTGAGCCATCATACCCATTTGCCCCAACTGCATTGTACCTTGATTGATTCCCTGCTGTTGTTGGGACATTTCAGATAATGCTTCCATATATTGCTCAAATCCAGATGCAGATTGGCTCGATTGCATCTCATTCATTGCAGATAGAAGCAAGTATGCTGTGTTATTGAATCCACTCAGTACTTTTTTCTGTTCATTACGAGCATTTCCTACACGTTTTTGTTCAAAACTGGAAATACTTTTATTCATAGCTAATTGAGTTTTACCTATTGCTCTATTAATGGGTGGTGTAATGTAGAATGTTTTTCTAGATAATATTAGAATTTGTTTCAACAATTGATCTGCACTACGCTTTATTTTATGTTGCTGTGATGCAGTTTCAGCTAAACGTGGGCTGCTAGATCGAAGGCCTTTTGAAAATGCAATGAGAGTTTCTTGTTTTTCTGATATGGATAAGATGTTCACAATAACTGCCATAAATTCATTCATCATTTCTTCAATGGCTTGATTTTGAAACTGCTCTTGTGCATGTTGCATTTCTTCTAGCATTTCTTGCAGATTTTCACTGGATTTTTGTCCAGAGTTTTCAGCACCTTGTTGATTATTTTTCTGCATTTCCTTTCGGGTCTGTTCTAATTGTTCAGCGGTCTCTTTTGTGAGCTCACTATCTGCTAATTGTTGTAATTGTTCAGAGGCTTGCTCAGAAATATCTTCAATTGCTTCGGATGCATCATCCATTAATTTTTCAACATGTTTAAATCGCTCTTCTTGTCGCCGTTCTCGTGAAGCTAAATTAGATAAATCTTCTTCCGACTTCATGTCTTCCATAATTTGATTTTGCTCGTTTACCATTTCTTCCATTTGCTTTACAAGCTCATCCATTTTCTGCTCGGCCATAGCCATTTCGAACATTTCTATGAATCGATCTAATTGTTCTTCAAATTCACTTAAATCATATTCAAAGTTTTGCAGAGCATCTAACATTTTTTGTGGATCCATTTTGCTCATAGCTTCTTGCATTTTTTCCAATGCTTCCATGAGCTCTGGAGTCATCATTTGGTCCATTAGATCTTGAAATTTATCAAATTTTTCCATGAGTTGATCATCAACTAAATTGTTTTTTTCAGCTTGTTCTTGCAATTCTTCCATTGCATCTTGAATTTGTTCAACTTGGTTGAAAATCTCTTCCATTTTTTCAACTGTATTTTCAACTTTTTGTTGATGTTCCCAGTCCATTTCATCTGACTTTAATAATTCAAGTTCAAGTTCTTCAACTAATTCTTGAACATCTTCAATAGACATTTCTATTTCTTCTGTATATTCTTCAATGTCATCTTCATGAGTTTCCATTCGCTCAAACAAATCTTCTAGAGAAGGATATCGACCTATAAATTCTGAAGACCGAGTAATAGTTGGACCCGAGAGGGTGTTATTATCAGAAATGTTTATCCAAAAATGAATTTCATCTCCAATTGCAAGCTGTAAGTTGTTAATATCCCAAAAGTAAATAATTTGTTGTGATCGCACATTGGTTAATATATCGGGAATTTCTTGAGTAAAAATGGTTGTATCCTGTTGAATATAATCAGGAGCAATTATTCTGTAATCAATCCATGCTCTTGAAAAACCAAAGTCATCACTAGTTTGTGCAGATAACTCAATCGTATTTGATTCATCGAGTTCAAACTCTCGTTTAGGAGATTGGATAATCAAGTCGGGCGGATAATCAAGCATAGTTGAAATTCGATAATGAGGAGGGTGCAAATTGGCAACACTATTTTCATCAATGCAGAAAATAGCCATGGTCATATCTTCATTTACATTAAATGTTCCAGAAATATTATGCCCAACAACCTCGAGATTTAACCGACTTGAATCCGTTACAACCCACGCTAAATCCAATGGTTTGGTAGAGGTTGCGTGTACTTTTAATCGACTACCTACTAATACATTGATATCAGAATTTATTCCATTAACGGTGGTTGTTTGTTCATTGGTATATGCTGGGGGTATAATTGTAAATTTCACGTCTTGAACAATAGGCCTATCCGTTACAAAAATAGTATCTGTCTCTGATTTGATTACATCCCATGCTGAAAACCAAGAGTTTGATTTATATTCAGCCCAAACCTCTAAATCTGTGCTTACAGTATTGAACCGATGTTTAAAAACTTCACCTTGATTTGGAGAAGAAATGTGTTGAACACCCTCATTGTTCTTCCAATAAATATTCAGTGAATCGGGTAAATCACCAATGCCAGCGATAGCGACTGATACAGAATCCCCACCCAAAATTTGTTGGTTTCCTGAAATAGAACTAATGGTAAAGGGTAGTGGAACAGGATAGTCAGTATTGTAATGAATAACCCGATTAAAAGCAGGGATTGTAAATTTACCAAAACTTAGAAAACCAATGAGGGTTAAAACTAAAACATACATCACGGTTTTTTTAAAAGATTCAGATGGTTTATCAACTAATTTTTGGATATTTTTTTGTGCGAGTTGTTTTCCAATATTATCAATTGCTTCTCGTGCTAAATCTGCTCCTTTATCATTTTCTGATGTTGCTTGAAGCTGGTGGGCATTTATAAGTCGATCTGCAATATCTGGATCTTTGCTCCCACATACTTTTGCTAGTTCAGCATCATTGCTGTTATTAATCCATCCATTTTTATGAATAAACCAACGAAAAATTAAAAAGAGAACAGTACTACACCAAGAAACAATCAGAAAATAAAACATCCTCTCTCGAGTAAATTCTGAAAGATAGTATATTGCTTCAAAGCTTGCAACAAGACTTAACAAAATCAACAAAACAGGAATCCAGAATAGGAACCCTTTTTGTAACATTGCCTTTGCCTGTGCTAGTCTAAACCGATGTAGAAAAGTCTGAATACTTGAATTCATACTATCGACTTAATGCGGTTATAATAATATTGGTTCCCATTTCTAATGCTGATTGTCGAATTTTGGGTGGATCATTATGTACTCTTGCATCTTCCCAACCATCCCCTAAATCAGATTCGTAGGTATAAAGTACAATCAGTTTTTCCTCATCAAACAATGCCAAAGCTTGCGGACGATTTTCATCGTGTTTATGAACTTTTGGTAATCCATTTGGGAAATCAAACAATATATGAAAAACATCGTGTGTAGGTGGGAGTTCTACCCAATCTTTCTCAGGAAATACTTTTTTCATTTCGCGTCGAAACGATTCATCCATTCCATAATTATCATCAGCATGTAAGAAAGCACCCCCTAATAAATGGTCTCTAAGTTGATTGACTTCTTCATCGTTAAATCGGATATTCCCATGACCAGTTAAATACAAATATGAGCTTGCATAAAAAATATCATCCCCAATTTCAGCTCTATTTTCCTGAGGGTTAACAACAATATTCGTATTTGCAGAAACAAATTCCAATAAATTTGGGAGTGAACTGGGGTCTGAATACCAATCTCCACCACCGCCATATTGTATGCGAGTGATACTGAATGCTCCAGGAGAAACATTATTCTGTGCAAATATGCAGATATTGAATATAATAAATATTATAAATAGTCTATGTAACATGGGTCTAAAAGATACAGAAATTGTACAGCGAGTTTAAAACGAAATAAATGATAATTTTTCAATCTTCTATTACTTTCAAATTTCCCAACTTTCTCTTTAAATTCTGACTTATGAATTTCCGATTCTTTGCTACTTTCTGTTTATTTTCAATCATATTTGCTGAACCATCTCAATGGAATACAACATGGTTTGATAAATTTTGGAATTCTGCGACATATCAAATGACATTTAGAAAACCCATTACATTTTCACCCTATGAGTTAAAGGCAGGATATTTCACCTATGGAGGTTCAGATTATTGGGACAAGGTAATCCATCAAGATTTTTCGTTAGGTGAATCCCCAGTTTTGCTCGATTCAACAACGGCAGATACCAATTTTGATATCATCAATAGCTTTGCAAATAGAACGGGTTTATTTTTCGAAATTGATGTATTTAAAACCAATTTTTTACGTCATATTATTAATCAAAATTTTGTGGATGTGCAATTTGGTTTAGGTTACAGATTAACCACAATGCTAAGTAATCCCAATCTACCAGATGGGTGGGATGATATGGATTCGGATGGTACAACATATCGGTTTCGACCATTCATTCAAGATGCAAATGTGAACACAAGTATAGCTATTCAATGGTGGGAATGGATGCACCCTTACGTGTATCATTCTGTTGGATATAGCTGGGCAAGTTTATATGAATCTGTTGGTGGTGAGAGGTACTTAAATGGTACTGGAGTTAATGAAAGTTTTGCAATAGGAATCAAATTTTTAACTCGAAGTGCTACCCAAACATATGCCTTTACGTACGGTATTGAAGCAAAATGGAATAGAACGCGACTTAATGTGATTAATGACCCTGACGGCATATCTCCTATTACTGGTTTAGACATGCGCGGATTTGGAATGTATTTAACATTTGGTGCAACGTTTGGAGGGCGAAGGACTATTGGAGATGATGCATATTCACAAATGTTATTGGGTGATTATGTTACAGCATCACACAATTTTGAATCCTTTTTACGTGGATATCCAAACCATGCACGTCAGAAAAAAGCAAAAAAATATTTAGATTTATGTTATTCACAAATTCCATATCAATATTTTGAACAAGCATTAGTAAAAATAGACGAAGAGGATTTCAATTCTGCAGTTGATTTATTTGATAAGGCAATGCAAACGGGTGATGCTAATTTAAAGTTTGAAATTCAATCTCGAAAAAATGATATGGCTATTGCATTGCTTGATAGTGTTTCGATGCATTTTGAAACGATGTCATTTAATGTCGCTGAAAAAATGATAATTAATGCACGAACACTTTCCCCAAAACTGTTTCAACTAGCCGATGAAGTATTGGCTCAGTTATTGCTCCGAAAAGGGGATATTATATGTATCGGTGGGAATTATGTAAATGCATTGGAACAATACCATATTGCATTGGAGTTAGACCCCAGTTTACGAGAAGAATTCATAATTAAAACCAATAAAATTGTTGAGGGTTTACTTAGAGATGTCAATCAAACTAAGGATAGTTCCGGAATTCAATTGGCAATCATGTCACTAGAACATATTATTGAGTTAAAACCCGAACGGCATGGTGAATTTCAACCACTCATTGATGAATTGAAGTTGAAGCTAGATAAGAAGGAAACAATAGATATTTCCGATAGGATTCACCACTTACTTCAAAAAAGAAAACAAAAGTTTTCAACCTCTCAACCAATTGCCAAGATAGAATTAGGAAACACCTACCACGAAGTAGAAGAAATATTAGGTATTCCAATGGCTATTGATAAAGATACTAAATTTGGACATTATTATGAAATGTGGACGTATGAAAATGCATCCATATCCCGTTGTTATTTTGAAGACCATTTATTAGTAAAAGTAGAATAAAATTTATTTAATAGTTCACTTTTAGTCACTCTGAGCTTGTCGAAGGGTTTCTCTCATCAAGATCCAACATCCAATATCCAATCCAAGTTTCAAGTAACCAGAATCCAGCATTACGAATTAAGATTTAAAATTAATAATTACAAACTCCTTGATCCAAGATTCTTGTTATTAGGTTCTGACATTTTTTGCTTTCAACTTTTTAAACTTTTAACTAGTCGCGCCCCTTACTTAATTTTGTAACAGTTTATTTCCGCCCTATGATTAAATATAGTTTTCAATTTAGATTGAAACATGAATATTCAAAAAATTAACAAAAAATGGGTATTATTTGGGTGTGTTGTTTTGGTCGGAGGTATTGTGTTTGAACTCCTCAAAGAAACGAAACAGATAACTCAACCTACCCCAACTGAATTTGTAATCCGTAAAGAAAAACGCAAAGAACTCAAAAAACATCGTAAGGCATGGATGGAAAACATGTACCGATCACATCCAGATGATGATTGGAAACAAATGGATGCGATTACACGAGAAAATACCACAAAGAAAACACGCGTGAAACGACAATCCATTTTGCAGAATGGGTTACATTCTGAATTAACAGATAATTATGAAATTATTCGTGAACGTGAAATCGAAGGAACATGGATTGAACGAGGAAGCAACAATTTAGCAGGTAGAATTCGAACTGCAGATATAGATTTTGACAATAATCTAATTTACTGCGCATCTTCCGGAGGTAATATTTGGAAAGGTTCGTTAGAGGGTGAAAATTGGCAATCATTAAATGACTATATGCAAATTAAAGGAATTACATTTTTACGAATTATTGAAAATGGAAATTTAAATCGTTTATTGATTGGTTCAGATAAAGGATTTTATTATTCGGACGATGATTGTTTAACCTTGCATGAGGCAACGGGATTGGAGTTTCTATCTTATGGAAATATGCGAAGAATGGTGATGCAAGCTGAGACCAATCATATTTATGCCCTTGTTAATGAGGGAAGCAATCGAGCAATATACCGATCTATTAATTTGGGGGAAAGTTTTGAGCATGTGTTATCACTAAATGCAAGTCAAGGACTTCCAAATGAAAGTATATCACATTTTGATATTTTCACCCCTCGCTATACTTATGATGCTATTTATGTTTTGAATGATAACTCATTTTACAAAATTGAAAATGATAATATTGACTGGATTGCTGATCTTCCGGGTAATTATTCAGATTCTGTTTTGTTGACGGGTGGGACTGGTGTAAGTGGAGCATTTTTTTACGCGCATGTTGGGGATAGAATTTTTCGTTCAACCAACGGAGGAAACACATGGTCTGACAGAGGAAACAGTCCTTCAGATTGGTGGTTTACCATAAACAGTTTCAATGCATCGAACCTTGAAAGAGATAGAATTTTTATTGGTGGAATGGAATTGTTTGGTAGCACAAATGGTGCGAACAATTGGAGCTTAGTGAATAACTGGTATGACTATTACAATGACATGGAAGGCAAACTCCATGCTGATATTCCAGAGATTCGGTTTTTCCTTGATAATGAGTATAATGAAATTGCCCTTATTTCTACGGATGGAGGATTATATACTTCAGATGATTATTTGAATTCTGTACATAATCTTTCGCTCAATGGCTTGGGGGTAAGTCAATATTATTCCACATATACTCAACGTCACGAACCCTATGCGATTTTTGCAGGTAGTCAAGACCAAGGCTTACAACGTAGTCTGGTTGATAATAATGGAATTCGAGATTTTGAGCAAATTATAAGTGGTGATTATGGACATCTAGTATCCAATGATGATGGGCACAGTATTTGGACAAACTATCCCGGTTTTACGATTTATTATTCAAATATTGAGCATTCTGATTGGAGTATTTCATTAGATTTTCCAGGAAATGGTCACATGTGGCTTGCTCCTTTAATGGAACACCCCTATTCTGCAC
The DNA here is from genome assembly GCA_964501035.1 of uncultured bacterium. GTDB lineage: Bacteria > Fidelibacterota > Marinisomatia > SCGC-AAA003-L08 > D37C17 > CAYNTS01. Next base: position 17,980 of record CAZCRK010000009.1, on the reverse strand, counting down.
AAAAAGCTATATTGGGTGGTGGTGGTGTGAGTGGTGGAAACCACTTGATTGAGCTTTCGGTTCAAGGGAATCAAATAATATATAATGAGCAGAATTATAATTTTTCAGGAACGGTTTCTGCCATGGAATACTCTCCTATCAATCCTTCTTACCGTTATGTTTTGACAGAAAATGGTAAATTTTATTACAGTTCGAATGATGGTGAAAACTGGAATGTTACCTCAAATTTTACAGGACCAACTCCTCAATATTTTTATGGCTCTACCATTTGGGCATCTGCTCAAGAACTTGGCAAAGTGACCATTGGTGGAAGTGGATATTCCAATGCACCGGTGTATGTTTCATATAATCATGGTCAAACATTTACTGCGATGGATAATGGTTTACCCAATACGTTGGTATATCAACTGTACGGAACACCAGATGATATTCTTCTATTCGCTGCTACAGAGGTTGGACCGTATGTGTATTCTCAAAATGAAGAAGAATGGATATCTATAGCTGGAATTTCAGCACCGGATCAAACCTACTGGACTGTTGACTTTATACCTGAGTTAAATACTGCTCGATTTGCAACCTATGGTAGAGGAATTTGGGATTTTGTCTTAAATGATGGATACGAGATAATCATGGGTGATGTAAATGATGATGAAAATGTAAATATTCAAGATGTTATTATTATGGTAAATTTTGTCATAAACGGGTGGGTTCCAACAGAGAATCAAATGCAATCAGCAGATTTTAATGAAGATGGAATGATAGATGTTTTAGATATTATTATGACAGTTAACATCATATTAGACAGATAATGAAAGAACATCAAATTGAATTGAAATATGAAGGAAACCTTAGGGTTTCATCAATCCATTTGCAATCTGGTGACGCAATTATAACCGATGCACCTACAGATAATAATGGAAAAGGGGAGGCATTTTCTCCAACGGATACAGTTGCTTCAGCATTGGGTAGTTGTATTTTGACTATAATGGGAATCGAAGCTGAAAAAAATGGAATCAATATTAATGGAACCAAAGTCAAGGTAACTAAAATTATGGGGACTAATCCTCGAAGAATAACCGAAATTCATCTTGAATTTATATTTAATAAGTCGTTTACAACTCAAGAGAAAGAGTTGTTAGAGTTTCAAGCTACGTGTTGCCCAGTGTGCAATAGTTTACACCCAGATATAAAACGAGTTGTTAAGTTTAGCTATGTTGTTTAATTACAACCATTCACCCCTATTTCCTTCAATATAACCATTCAAGAAAACTCAATTGAAAATAGGATAAAGATGTGTAAATTACCATGCTTTATGAAAGGTTTAATTTACAGGTTATAAATGTAAGCTCATTTCCCATTGGGAAACGGGCTTTTTTTATTTAATTTATTGAATTAGAGAGTTTTTTTGAAAAAGATTATTGACATTGCTGGAGTTGATCCACTTGCCTTTAGTGGGGCGAAAGATCAAAATATTAAAGTACTGGAGTCCAATTTTAAAACGAGTATTGTGGTTCGCGGAACCGAAGTTCGTTTAGATGGTGAAGAATCTGATATTCAAGTTATTGAATCTGTTATTCAGGATATGTTATTTACCATAAATCAAAAAGGATTTGTGGACAAAGAAGATGTAACATCCCTCCTCAATTTAGCCAGTGATCACACATCTGCAAGAGCCCAAGATAATGGTGAGGATGACCCTGTGGTATTATATACACATCAAGGTGCTGTGTATGCAAAAACTCCAGGGCAAGTAAACTATTTAAATGCGGTATTGCAAAATGATATTGTTTTTGCAATTGGACCTGCAGGAACAGGAAAAACCTATCAAGCTGTCGCATCAGCAGTTGCCTCATTAAAAAATCGTGAAGTAGATAAAATTGTGATCACTCGCCCTGCTGTTGAGGCTGGTGAGCGCTTGGGATTTCTCCCCGGAGATTTAAAAGAAAAAGTGGATCCATATCTAACCCCACTGTATGATGCCTTAAATAATATGATTCCCCGTGATAAACTCAAGTTATATATAGATAGCAGAACTATTGAAATTGCACCCCTTGCATATATGCGTGGACGAACTCTCCATAATGCATTTATGATATTAGATGAAGCTCAAAATGCAACTCGCATGCAAATGAAAATGTTTTTAACACGTTTAGGGGTAACGTCTAAAGCAATTATTACGGGAGATATTACACAAATTGATTTACCTCCTTCTGATAAGTCTGGCTTGATTGATGCAACTCATATTTTAAAAAATGTCGATGGTATTGCATTTGTCCAGTTTGATGAAAACGATGTTGTCCGACATAAGTTAGTTAAAAATATAATTAAAGCGTATGCAAAGAATGGGAAGGATAAAAAATGAATTCTGTAATTGTTTCTTTTTCTCGAACCCCTATTGGTTCTTTTAATGGTTCATTAAGTTCAATTTCTGCTCCAAAATTGGGAGCCATTGCAATAAAATCTGTCATTGCTAAAGCTGGCATTGACCCTTCAATGGTGGATGAAGTGATTATGGGAAATGTATTAACAGCAGGTATTGGGCAAGCTCCAGCAAGACAAGCTTCCATTTATGCAGAACTCCCTAAATCTGTTGAATGTTTAACCATAAATAAAGTATGTGGTTCTGGACTTAAAGCAGTCATGCTAGCTGACCAAGCGATAAAAGCAGGTGATGCTGATATAATTGTTGCAGGTGGCATGGAAAACATGAGTCAAGTTCCCTATTATCTCCCGCAAGCACGTAGTGGACACAGAATGGGACATAAACAAGTCATTGATGGAATGATTCATGATGGTCTTTGGGATCCTTACGACAATGTACACATGGGGAATTGTGCTGAACATTTGGCAAAAGAAGATAATTATTCTCGAGAAGAACAAGATGCATTTGCTCAAGAATCGTATAGGCGGTCACTTGAAGCAATTGAAAATGGTTCATTCAAAGATGAAATTACACCAGTTGAGGTTCCACAACGACGAGGAGAACCAATCATAGTGGATACCGATGAAGAACCCGGAAAAGGCCGACCTGATAAATTGGCTAAGCTAAGACCAGCATTTGACAAAGAGGGTACAATAACTGCTGCAAATGCAAGCAGTATAAATGATGGAGCTGCTGTCCTTGTTTTAATGTCAGAAACGAAAGCAAAAGAACTAGGGATTACACCCGTTGCACGCATTGTGTCTCAAGCTTCAGCTGCACAGGAGCCCATCTATTTTACAACTGCACCGGGTAAATCAATGACAAAAGTATTATCCAAAGCAAATTTGACAATCGATGAGATTGATCTGTTTGAAATCAATGAGGCATTTTCGAATGTTACTCTTGCTGCCATGCGTGAACATAATATTTCTCACGATAAAGTGAATGTTTTTGGTGGTGCAGTTTCACTGGGTCATCCAATTGGCGCATCGGGTGCTCGAGTTTTGGTTACGTTGTTAAATGCGATGAATGTAAAAAACAAATCACGTGGGCTTGCTACTCTTTGTATTGGTGGCGGTGAAGCGGCTGCGTTAATTGTGGAGAAAATATAATGACTAAAATTGGTATTATTGGTGCTGGAACAATGGGAAATGGTATTGCCCATGTATCAGCACTGAGTGGGTTTGATGTTGTACTGGTTGATATTAAAGAAGAATTCTTAGAAAAAGGGATTGCAACCATTACTAAGAATTTGGATAGGCAAGTTCAAAAAGAAAAAATATCCAATGCTGATAAAATGTCTGCACTAGATAAAATTACAATAACAACGGATATGAATGTACTATCAGATAGCAATATTGTGGTTGAAGCTGCATCTGAAAACCCAGATATTAAGGCATCCATTTTCACACAACTAGATAAAATTTGCTCAGAAGATACAATTTTGGCAACCAATACATCATCAATTTCTATAACATCTATTGCATCTAAAACCAATCGACCTGAAAAAGTTATTGGAATGCATTTTATGAATCCAGTTCCTATGATGAAATTGATTGAGATTATTCGGGGTCATTTAACCGATGATGCAACAACACAAACTGTGGTGCAATTGTCGAAACAAATGGGTAAAATTCCAGTCGAATGCAATGATTACCCTGGATTTGTTGCAAACAGAATTTTAATGCCAATGATAAATGAAGCAGTATACTGTTTAATGGAGGGTGTTGCTGAAGCTGAAGCCATTGATCAAATAATGAAACTGGGAATGGCACATCCTATGGGTCCTTTGACTTTGGCAGATTTAATTGGATTGGATGTATGTTTGGCAATTATGGAAGTACTTCATAAAGATTTAGGTGATAGTAAGTATCGGCCTTGTCCACTCCTAAAACGAATGGTTTCAGCTGGCACATTAGGACGAAAAACAGGCAAAGGGTTTTACTACTACAATTAGGAAAAAGTGAAGAGTTGAAAGTTTTAAAAGTGAGGAAAAATAAATGAATTTTGAATTATCTGAAGAACAACGTATGATACAACAAACTGCACGTGAATTTGCAGTTGATGAATTGCTTCCCGGTGTAATTGAACGGGATGAAAAGAAAATTTGGCCAAAAGAAGGAATTGAAAAAATGGCTGAATTAGGTTTTATGGGTATGATGGTTGACCCCAAATGGAATGGGGGTGGAATGGATGCAATTTCCTATACGTTAGCAATGGAAGAAATTTCAAAAGTAGATGCGTCTGCATCAGTGGTGATGTCCGTAAACAATTCATTGGTATGTTATCTCGTTCAAAGTTACGGAAGTGATGCAATTAAGGAAAAATATCTCACACGATTGGCATCGGGTGAAAAACTCGGCGCATTTTCTTTGTCTGAACCACAATCAGGTTCGGATGCATCAAATATGATTACAATCGCCAAGCGAGATGGTGATCACTATATAGTGAATGGAACAAAAAATTGGGTAACAAACGGGAAAAGTTGCGATTATGTAATGCTCTTTGCAGTAACAAAACAAGGGGTGGGATATAAGGGGATTTCATGCTTCTTGGTTGAAAAAGGCTGGGAAGGATATAGTGTTGGAAAACCTGAGAATAAATTAGGAATCCGTGCATCCGATACAACTGAATTGTATTTTGACAATGTAAAAGTACCCGTTGAAAACAGATTGGGAGAAGAAGGCGATGGTTTTAGAATAGCTTTGGCAACGTTAGATGGTGGAAGAATTGGCATTGCAGCACAAGCATTGGGAATTGCTCAAGCATCATTGGAAGCAGCCATAAGTTATTCAAAAGACCGAGTTCAGTTTGGCAAGCCCATTGCCGAAAATCAAGGTGTGCAGTTTAAATTAGCAGATATGGCTATGCAAATAGAATCAGCCAGAATGTTGATTCATAAAGCTGCATGGATGAAAGATAAAAAAATGAAGTATGGGCATATGGCATCCATGGCAAAAGTATATGCATCTGAAGCATCAATGTTTGCTTCTACACAATGCGTACAAATCCATGGTGGAAATGGTTTCATTCGTGAAACAGGGGTCGAAAGACTTATGAGAGATGCGAAAATTACACAAATTTATGAAGGAACCTCTGAAATTCAACGCATGGTAATTGCTCGCACATTACTTAAATAGATTAAGAAAGGATTCAAAATGAAAATATTTGAAGAAACATATTCACGTGGTCATGAACAGATTACTTTTTTTAGTGATCCACATTCCGGGTTAAAAGGAATTGTTGCAATTCATAATACTGTACTTGGACCCGCTTTGGGTGGTTGCAGAATGTGGAACTATGCATCAGAAGAAGAAGCATTAGTGGATGTACTACGACTCTCAAAAGGGATGACGTATAAAGCAGCAATTGCTGGATTAAATCTAGGTGGTGGTAAAGCTGTCATCATTGGTAATTCAAAAACGGATAAATCAGAAAATTTATTTCGTTCATTTGGCCGGTTTGTTGAAGGCTTAGGTGGTCGATATATTACAGCTGAAGATGTGGGTACAAGTTTGAAAGACATGGAACATGTCCGAATGGAAACCAATTATGTAACCGGTATTTCCAAATCACTTGGCGGTAGCGGTGATCCATCTCCTGTAACTTCATTTGGTGTTTTTATGGGATTAAAAGCTGCGGTAAAAGAAAGGTTAGATTGTAATGAACTCGATGGCTTAAAAGTGTCTATTCAAGGCCTTGGCCATGTTGGAATGTATCTTGCTGAGTATTTACACAAAGAAGGTGCTCAATTGTATGTTACAGATATTGATCAAGGATTGATAGATACTGCAGTTGAAAGATTTGGAGCAAATGCGGTTGGCTTGGATGAAATTTATGGTTTGGATGTTGACGTTTATGCTCCATGTGCGTTAGGTGCAACTGTGAATGATTCGACAATTCCACAATTAAAATGCACTGTAGTAGCAGGTGGTGCAAATAATGTTCTCAAAGACCCAGACAAACATGGTACAGACTTAATGAAGAATAATATTTTGTATGCACCAGATTATGCCATAAATGCAGGTGGATTGATTAATGTTTCTAATGAATTGGAAGGATATAATCAAGAGAGGGCATTTAGTCAAGCAGAAGGTATTTATGATATGCTAATGGAAATCTTCAAACGCTCAAAAGAAGATGGTATTTCAACAAATATGGCTTCTGATAAGCAAGCAGAAGATAGAATACGAAAAATTGGTGATCTTAAATCCTTTTATCTGCCGTATAAAAAATCATTTAAAATAAGAAATGTCTGAAAACAGTAAAATGACTCGTAAAGAGAAAAGGCGGTGTCGTGTTGCTGCCCTACAGGCAGTCTATGCTCAAGAACTAAATGGTTCAGATATGAATACGACATTGTCTTTTCTCTTCGAGGAGAATGATAATCCTAATGTTATTAAATATGCGAGTATTTTAGCTCGATTAACATTAAAAAATAGTGAAAAGATGGATAGCTATATTGTGAATCGTTCTAAAAATTGGGATATAAATCGTATTACATTAATGGATAAATTAATTCTACGATTATCCTTAACAGAAATGCTATTAGTGAATGAAATTCCACCCAAAGTATCTATTGCAGAAGGGGTCGAAATTGCAAAAGATTTTAGTACAAAAGACAGTAGCAGTTTTGTTAATGGAATCTTAGATTCTGTGTACAATGATTATATGAAAGGAAAGATTTTATTAGAGGAGTTGAATGGCGATATTAACTAAAATTGTAACTAAATTATTTGGGAACAAGTCCGAAAAAGATTTAAAAGAACTTAAGCCTTATGTGGGACAGATAAATGAGGTTTATGAAAAGTTTTCATCCCTGTCAGATGATGAGTTAAAATCTAGATTTAATGAAATTAAAAATGGATTAGCGATACATGTTGCGAACACAACAAAAACATTAAAAGCTGAAAAAGCTTCACGTTCCGATTTAAAGAAAGAAGTACTCAAAGCTGAACAATCATATTTAGACGAACATATGATTGAGATTTTTGCAATTATTAAAGATGCTTCCCGAAGATTATGTGGTACAAAATTTACAGTTATTGGTCAAGATATGACTTGGGAAATGGTTCATTTTGATGTGCAGCTAATTGGTGGCGTTGTACTACATCATGGTAAAATTACAGAAATGAAAACCGGTGAAGGAAAAACCCTAGTTTCAACTCTGGCAATTATCTTAAATGCAATGACTGGAAAAGGAGTTCATGTTGTTACTGTGAATGACTACCTTGCTGAACGAGATAGTTTATGGATGGGGCTTCTCTACGAGTATTTGGGGCTCACTGTTGGCTGTATTTTGAATCAAATGCGAAGTGCTGAACGAAAAGAAATGTACTCTCGTGATATTACCTATGGTACAAATAGCCAATTTGGTTTTGATTACCTACGTGATAATATGGCAGTTTCACCTGAAAATCAAGTCCAACGTGGACATTATTTTGCTATTGTTGATGAAGTTGATTCCGTGTTAATCGATGAGGCACGAACTCCACTCATTATTTCGGGTCAAGTTGATGCACCTACAAACCAACAGTATAACGAATGGAAACCAAGTATTGAACGTATTATTAAAAAACAAACGATGCTTGTAAATTCTCTAGTAAATGAAGCAGAAGAAATTTTTGATACCGATGAACATAAAGCAGGTGTTAAACTACTGATGGCAAGTCGGGGTGCACCCAAAAATAAACGGCTGATGAAATTATATCAAAAGCAAGGTATAAAGCAATTGGTTCACTCAACAGAAAGTGAATTTATCCGCGACAAAAAAATGGGTGAAATAGATGAAAAATTGTATTTCAGTATTGAAGAAAGGTCAAATGTAATTGATTTATCTGAAATGGGTCGCGAATTTTTATCTCCATCAAATCCTGAACATTTTGTGATTCCAGATATTGGTGAAATGTTTCATGAAATTGAAAACTCAGATGGTCTAACTCATGCAGATATCTTGAGAAAAAAAGATGAAGCACAATCGCTTCATGGTGAACGAAGTGATAGAATTCACTCTATTAATCAATTGTTAAAAGCATATTCTTTGTTTGAAAAAGATGTAGATTATATCGTTCAAGAGGGCAAAGTACTCATTGTTGACGAACATACAGGTCGTGTTTTACATGGTAGAAGATATAGTGATGGATTGCATCAATCTTTAGAAGCCAAAGAAAATGTAGTGATTGAAAAAGAAACCAAAACGATGGCCACAATCACCATTCAAAATTATTTTAGAATGTACGAAAAACTCGCTGGTATGACAGGAACTGCAGCAACTGAAGCCCATGAGTTTATGGAAATCTATAAATTGGATGTAGTTGAAATTCCCACGAATAGAACCATCCAACGAAAAGACCATGAAGATATGATTTATCGTTCTAAACGTGAAAAATATAATGCAACAATCATTAAAATTGAAGAACTGTTTCAGTCGGGTCAACCCGTATTGGTTGGTACAACTTCTGTTGAAGAATCCGAAACACTGTCACGCATGTTACGAAGAAAAAAAGTACCACATAATGTTCTAAATGCAAAACAACACCAAAAAGAAGCCGAAGTAGTCTCACGAGCTGGACTAAAATCTGCGATAACAATTTCTACAAATATGGCAGGTCGTGGAACTGATATTAAATTGGGTGATTCAGTTAAAGAATTAGGTGGTTTGTTTATTTTGGGTACAGGACGGCATGAATCACGACGGATTGACTTACAGCTTCGTGGACGTGCAGGACGTCAAGGGGATGCGGGTGAATCTATTTTTTATCTTAGTCTTGAAGATGATTTAATGCGTTTGTTTGGTTCAGATAGAATTGCCAAAGTTATGGATAGAATGGGTGTGGAAGATGGTGAAGTAATAACGCACTCTATGGTGTCAAAATCAATTGAACGTGCTCAGAAAAAAGTTGAAGGAAGAAATTACGGAATCAGAAAGCATCTTCTGGAATATGATGATGTAATGAATCAACAACGTGAAATCGTATATGACCGTCGTAATTTTGCACTGCATGAAGAAGATATTTCAAGTGAAGTTTTAGAAATATTAAATGAGTTTATTGATGAAATCATTGATGCATATTGTGATAGTTCCAATGTCCGAGATTGGGATTGGGATGGAGTTTCGTCAGAAGCACTAAACACATTTTCTTTGGATATTGTAAATGAGCAAGAGCATATTGCAACCCATGATGAATTAAGAGACCTTTTGGTGCAGGGAGCCCTTTCAATTTTAGAAGTAAAGAAAGAAACATCTGAAGGCGATATTTTCCAACAATTCCAAAAGTTTGTGGTTCTAAAAACTATTGATGAAAAATGGAGAGAACATCTTGATGGCATGGATCAACTACGGGAAGGTATCAATCTTCGTGCCTATGGTCAAAAAAATCCATTGATTGAATATAAACAGGAAGGGTTTGGCATGTTTACTGAAATGATGTCAGATACCAATAAAGAGACTCTAAAACGAATCTTTAGAGCAAATTTGACACAAGTTGGAAATGCAAAACAACCCGTTCAAATTACTCCAAAAAACATTAGTATGAAACACGATGAAACGGCAGGGTTAGGGTTTATTGCACCACCTCAGCAAGCTCAACAACAGGCACAAAATATGCCGGGACAACCCCCACAAAAAGCACAACCTGTTGTAGTAGAAAAAAAAGTTGGAAGAAATGAACCTTGTCCATGCGGGAGTGGAAAAAAGTTCAAAAAATGTCATGGAGCTAATTAGTGAAAAAAAGTAAGAAATTCGAAACGAACGCCATTCACGTTGGTCAAAAACCTGAAAAATTATATGGAGCAGTTTCACTACCCATTTATTTAACATCTACCTTTAAACAAGAAAACTTCGCTGAATATGAGTTTGATTATTCACGAGCAGATAACCCAACTAGACGAAATCTTGAGGAAAATATTGCATCTTTAGAGGGAGGTATTGGTGCAACTTCATTTGGATCAGGCATGGCAGCGACTTCGGCTATTTTAACTATGCTATCACAGGGAGATCATGTCATATTTTCCGACAACGTGTACGGTGGGACATTTCGCATTATGGATAAAATATTTCAACGATTTGGTCTTGAAGCATCTTGGGTTGATACATCGGATACAAACAATATATCAGATGCAATTACATCCAATACCAAAATGGTGTTTTATGAGACACCTACAAATCCAATGATGTCGTTATCCGATATCAGTGCTATTTCTCAATTAGCGAAAGAAAAAAACTTAATTTCTGTTGTGGATAATACCTTCATGTCACCATATTTTCAACGACCATTATCGTTAGGTGCAGATGTTATTATCCATAGTACAACCAAATATTTGAATGGACATAGCGATGTGGTTGGTGGAATTGTGATTACCAATAAAGAATCCATTTTAGAGCAATTACAGTTTATTCAAATGTCTGTTGGGGCTGTTCCTAGCCCATTTGATTGTTGGTTAACCCAGCGTTCACTAAAGACTTTGCCAGTTCGAATGAAAGCACATAATGAAAATGCAAAAACATTAGCAGAATTTCTTGAAAATTCTGGAAAATTTGATAATGTTTTTTATCCTGGGTTAGTTTCCCATCCACATCATGAGCTTGCCAAACAACAACAATTAGATCCGCACGGTAACCCAAGTTTTGGAGGAATGATTTCATTAGAACTCGGATCTCTAGAAAGAGCTAGAATGTTTGTTAAAAAATTAGATATTTTCACCTTAGCAGAGAGTTTGGGTGGAGTAGAAAGTTTAGTTTGCCATCCAGCCAGTATGACTCATGCATCGATTCCAGCTGAAATGCGTCAAAAGCTCGGAGTAACGGATGGTTTGGTAAGGTTATCTGTAGGAATTGAACATATTATAGATTTAGAATTAGATATTGAAAATGCAGTAAATTCAATCTGAAAATGTACCCTGTAACAAACTGACACAAAAAAAACCTAAAAAAAAAGAAATGATTGTGTAATTTTACACTCAGAAAAGTCTGTCATTTTTGATGGATAGAAGATTTTTTATTTAAAAGACACTTAAAAGGAGAAGACATGTTAAATATAAAAACAATAATAAAGGTTTTATCTACATTTATTCTTGTAACCTCTCTATTTGCCCAAGTTGGTGATGAAGCAAATAGTTTATGGTTTGAAGATAATGGTGATGGAACATATAACGTTGGATACAACAGTGATTATGACATTGGTGGATTCCAATTTATCGTTGATGGAACAACAATTAACAGTGCAAGTGGCGGAGATGCTACTTCTAATGGGTTTATGTTGTCAACATCATCTACGTTAGTGCTAGGATTTTCAATGACCGGTGGTACAATACCAACAGGCTCTGGAACACTTGTAGTTGTTGATTTAGCTGGTACCCCAACAGGGATTTCAGAAATTACAGTTTCTGACCCATCAGGTGTTGCTCTGGATTTCCATTATGATGATGGTGCAGTGGCTACCTGTGATGATGAAACAGCCTGTAACTTTGGTGCAGAAGCAGAATGTGAATACATGGATGCAGGTGCATGTGATTGTGACGGCAATGTAGAAGACTGTGCTGGTGAATGCGGTGGAACTGCCGTTGTTGATGAGTGTGGTGTATGTGGTGGCTCTGGCGAACCATGTGATGATGGTGGCGTTGTTGGTGACGAACCAAATAGTCTTTGGTATGAAGACAATGGTGATGGCACATATAATGTTGGTTACAACAGTGACTATGATATGGGCGGATTTCAGTTTAATGTAGTGGGTACCACAATTAATAGTGCAAGTGGTGGAGATGCAGCAGCAAATGGATTTACTGTTTCTACAAGCTCAACCCTTGTTCTTGGTTTCTCAATGACCGGTGATGTAATTCCAGCTGGAAGTGGTACTTTATTAATACTTGATTTAGCAGGTGTACCTACTGGAATAGAAAATATGGTGATTTCAGATGGTGATGGAAATTCACTAGATTTCCACTATGATGACGGTGCTGTTGTTATTGAAGGTTGTATGGACGAAACAGCATGTAACTATGACCCAGATGCAACAGATCCTGGTGATTGCGATTATGCTGAAGAATTTTTTGATTGTGACGGAAACTGTATAGCCGACGTTGACTGTAATGGTGTATGTGGTGGTACAGCTGAAGTAGATGAATGTGGTGTTTGCGGTGGTGATGGATTCCCCGCAGGTGCATGTGATTGTGACGGAAACACATTGGATTGTGCTGGTGAATGTGGCGGAACTGCAATTGTGGATGTATGTGGTACATGTGATGGTGGTGTAACTGACCCAACAGATTGCCCATTGGAGGGAATACATTTATGGATAAGTGATTATAGTGATGGTCTTCTCGAAGTTACTTTATCTAATGATGTAGAAGTTGGTGGATTCCAATTTGATTTGGATGCAAGTTTTGCTGATTTTGCTGTGACCGGTGCACAAGGTGGTTCAGCAGTTGACAATGGTTTTAGTGTGTCAACTAATGCTGACGGTTTAGTGCTTGGTTTCTCATTTACGGGTGGTACAATACCTGTAGGAACAGCTCCACTTACATATATTGCTGCAACATTTACAGGTGCTGATGGATTTTTTAGTATTGATGAAGAAACTATCAGTGATGCATTAGGTGTTTCATTAGAAACTAATATTGGTGATGATTACACCATTGGTAATGTTATTTTAGGTTGTACTGATGAAAGCGCTTGTAACTATGATGAAACTGCAAATACAAATGATGACTCATGTGAGTATCCTATTGATGAATTTCATGATTGTGCGGGTGATTGTATAGCTGAAGTGGATTGTGCAGGTGAATGTGGTGGATTTGCTACAACGGATAACTGTGGTGTATGTGACGATGATGCATCAAATGATGATGAATCATGTACTGGTTGTATGGATGATACTGCAGTTAACTATGATGAAGATGCAACTATTCCATGTGATGGATGTTGTGACTATCAATTACCAGAAGATGTACTCCCACCTCAAAACTTAGTAGCTACAGCAGGTGATGAAGAAGTATTCTTAACATGGGATGAACCATCTCAAGCTCCTACAGGTGACATGTTCATTGTTTGCTCAGATGGTAGTGCAGAATACGAGGACTGTGTGGGTCTTTGTTTTAATAACGCAGATTGTGCCGGTTCTGGGTATGATGGTTGTGTTGAAGGTCAAACCACTTGGTTAGGTGACGGATTTTGTGATGACGGTGAATATGGATTAGTTTTCTGGGAAGCTGGAGAAACCTGTCCTGAATATGGTAATGATTGTGGTGATTGCGGTGCATTAAATGATCCAATGGAAGTATGTGGAAACAATCAAGGTGGACCAGCAGAATGTGGTGATGGTATTTGTAATGGTGATGAAACTGCTGAGTCATGTCCTGAAGATTGTGCTTCTAGTGCTGAATGTGAAGATTGTGAGTTTGACTTCACTGATTATGGAAGCGAATGCTGTGATACTGCATGGGATGAATATGGTATTGATTGTGCAACTCTAGAGGCAAATTACTATTGGGATTGCTCAGGTTGTGCTTGCCCAGGTGATGGAGGGTTTACTTCTTCTGGAAATGGTATTTCAGATATGACCAGCTCTATTGAACATGTAGCAGTGGAAAAAGTGTTTAATCAATATAGCACAACTGAAACTCGTGAAGAATTGACAATGTACAATGTATATCGATCTGCAACTTCAGGCAGTGGGTATGTATTAATTGATGTTGTTGATGCAAATACAACAGAATATCTTGATACAGGATTAACAAATGGTGATACATATTACTATGTTGTTACTGCTATGTTTGATGATATGTATGAATCAGATTATTCAAATGAAGCAGCTGCAACACCTGCACCATTTGAAGTAACTCCACCATCTAACTTAACAGCTACAGCTGGTGATGAACATATTAATTTAAACTGGTCAGCACCAAATGGTGGTGGCGGTGGTGAAGGTGCTTGTGCAAGTTCTTTCACAGTTAGTGGTTCTGATCCAAGTGTGGGTGATTGTTACACAGATGGAACTGGTTACTTCTGGTTCCAGTGGGAAGGTGGTTGTACAGCAATGACATTAGATTATAGTGCTGGCCAACAAGATCTTTCAACATACGGATTTACTGATGGATTTTACTTCTATGGATTTGGCAATGGTGAAACAGAAACATTTACAATTACGTTTGATGATGGTAATGCTTCAACAGGTACTGCTACAACTGATTGTAACTTTGAAGGAAGTTGTGAAGACATAGGTCAACTTGATGATTGTGATGGAAGTGGTGAATGTGCTCCAGCATCATGGGTTGGTGATGGTTATCCAGATTGTGAAGATCAACAATATGGAGCAAACTTATGTTGTTACGATTTAGACGGTGGTGATTGTACTGAAGACCAATGTGATGGTGTTTTAAATTATAATGGTGAGTTTAGTACACGAATTAAACCATGGGTTGGTGATTTTGCAGGTTTATATGCATCATCAAGTGATGTAAGGGAACGAGATGAGTTAACTGGTTATAATGTTTATCGTTCATTTACATCTGGTAGTGGGTATGAACTTATTGATATGGTAGATGCTGAAACCACATCGTATGATGATTTAGGTCTAACTAATGGCACTGAATATTTCTATGTAGTTACAGCAATGTATGATGATGAAATTGAATCGGTATATTCAAATGAAGCATCAGCTACACCAGAAGAATTCCAACCAACACCTCCAACAAACTTAACTGCTGTAGCAGGTGATGCAGAAATTGATTTATCATGGACTGCTCCAACTACCGGTGGCGGTGGCGGCGGTGGAGGTGATATGTTCATTGTTTGTTCAGATGGTAGTGCAGAATACGAGGACTGTGTGGGTCTTTGTTTTAATAACTCAGATTGTGCCGGTTCTGGTTATGATGGTTGTGTTGAAGGTCAAACCACTTGGTTAGGTGACGGATTTTGTGATGACGGTGAATATGGATTAGTTTTCTGGGAAGCTGGAGAAACCTGTCCTGAATATGGTAATGATTGTGGTGATTGCGGTGCATTAAATGATCCAATGGAAGTATGTGGAAACAATCAAGGTGGACCAGCAGAATGTGGTGATGGTATTTGTAATGGTGATGAAACTGCTGAGTCATGTCCTGAAGATTGTGCTTCTAGTGCTGAATGTGAAGATTGTGAGTTTGACTTCACTGATTATGGAAGCGAATGCTGTGATACTGCATGGGATGAATATGGTATTGATTGTGCAACTCTAGAGGCAAATTACTATTGGGATTGCTCAGGTTGTGCTTGCCCAGGTGATGGAGTGTTTACTTCTTCTGGAAATGGTGTATCAGAAATGACATTACCAATTTACCAAACAAACGCTCATAAAGAGTTTATTCCTAGCAGTTCATCAAATCGTGAATCTGTCACAAGTTATAATATTTACAGATCTTTTGTAACCGGAACTGGATATGAATTCCTAGCTTCTGTAGATGGAAACACAACATCTTATAATGATGGTGGTTTAGAAAACTACACTGAATATTTCTATGTAGTAACGGCTGTATTCGATGATGTTTTAGAATCTGAATATTCAAACGAAGCATGGGCAATGCCTGAACCATTTGAAGCTCCAGTACCAGAAAACTTAGTTGCTGTAGCAGGTGATGACAATGTTGACCTTGCATGGGACGAAGTTGAAACTTCTGGTGGTACATTCCCTGCATGTCCTGACGGTTCAGCAGAATATATTGATTGCGCAGGTCTATGTTTTAATGATACAGACTGTGATGGTGGTAGTTGCTTAGCATGGCTTGGTGACGGTTATTGCGATGATGGAACATATGGTATTGTCTTCTGGACTGAAGGAGATGGTTGTCCTGAATGGGGTAACGATTGTGGTGATTGTGCTACATTTAATGATCCTTGGGGTGCATGTGGTGGTTTACAAAATGCACATGATGACGATGAAACAAATCATCATAAAGAGTTATTGAATACATTAACTGAACCGACTCAAACTAGAGAAGCGCTTGTTGGATACAATATGTATCGTTCAGAAACATCTGGTTCGGGATATGCATTGATTGGTTCAACTGATGCTGAAACAACTTCCTATGCAGATGCAAGTGCATCAAATGGTAACACATATTACTATGTGGTAACATCAGTATTTGATGGTGGTACAGAATCTAATAATTCAAATGAAGCCTCTGCGACACCAATGTCAACAGTGTTGATTTCTGTTGCAGATGCTGAAGTAATGGGAGGTGAAGAAGTCACAGTAGCTGTTTCTTTATCTAACCCTGAAGCAATTTATGGAGTTCAGTTTGACTTAACAGATACTCCTGAGTATTTGAGTATTTTAGATGTAACTGGTTCTGACAGAGTTCCAGCAGATTGGAGTTTATCAGTTGCAGAACAAGAAGATGGGTCTGCACGCGTACTTGGATTCTCATTCCAAGGTACAGCAATTGAGGCTGGTGATGGTGAAACATTCTATCTCACTTTCTCTGCTGCGGCATCTGAACCTGCAAACGTTTCACTTTGTACTACTGGTGAAGTATTATCAAATGCAACTGGAGTTGCGTATATGATTGATAATGGTTGTGGTTCTGTAGCAATAGATGTGGATAAAATTGAAGTATATTTTGATACTCCAAGTGAAGCTATCGACCAAGGTGGTACAGGCGATGTTACATTCTCAATAAATAATCCATTCCCAGTGTATGGTATCGAGATTCATATTGGTGAAGATCCAGAAGCGTTGACTTATGTTGAAGTAACGGAAGAAGCTCGATTAAGTGAACTTGATGGAATGCTATCCACTAGTGAAATTAATGGTGAATTGGTTGTACTATGGTTTAGCATGACAGGAGCATTCATTGACGTAGGTGATGGTGCATTGTTTACGGTTACTTATGAAGTAAATGCAGATGCAGCAGATGGTGTAACAGTACTAGATGCTGTTGCAGGAACAACATTCTCAGATGACTTAGGTCAATCAATTTATTGGGGAAGTGAACCTGCTGAATTTGCTATTGGTTTACCTGATGTGATTTTATCCATGGTTCAAACAAGTGATACCTCATTTGATATTCATGTTGATAATACATCTGACATTCAAGGTTTCCAAATTGAAATTGGTGATACTCCTGATAACTTTACATTTGTTAGTATTGAAGGAACTGAAAGAGTTCCAGCTGATTGGGCATTATCTGGTAATGAAAATGATGGCAACTTTACATTACTTGGATTCTCATTCTCTGGTACTTTAATTCCAGCTGGCTCAGGGGCATTGGCTACAGTAACAATGACTGCAGAAGCAGGTGAGTACGATACTGAAATGTGTTTTGATAACTATGTTTTATCTGATCCATTTGGTGAAGCATATTATGCATTTGCAGATTGTGCAACATTTACTAATCCATTTGGACCAAGTGAATTCACACAAGATGTTCATGTAGATGCAATGACAATGAATATGGTTTCATTCAATGTTGTTTCAGATGATATGAGTACCGATGCTATATTTGGTGGAGCTGATGTATTGGTTGCGAAGAACGACGCAAGTGAATTCTACGTGCCGTCATTTGGTGTTGACCAAATAGAAACAC
>CAZCRK010000008.1:4132-39813 GCA_964501035.1 uncultured bacterium | reverse complement strand
CGCAAAGCCGCCGGTTTTCAAGACCGGTGTCTTACCAATTAGAGCTAATCCTCCGAAAATGTGGTGCAAAATTTAAGAAGTCTATATCTCTGTTACCAATTGAATATTTAAAAAAATGAAAAAAGGGTGACAATAGTGAGGAGGAAGATTTGCCACCCTTTCCCACTAAAGCAAGTTATTGACAAAATCCCAGTTTATTAGGTTCCAAAATGACTCTATGTACGTGGGTCTTGCATTTCTATAGTCGATGTAATATGCATGCTCCCATACATCAATTGTAAGGAGTGGGGTTTGGTTTTGTGTGAGTGGTGTATCTGCATTGGATGTATTAACTATTTTAAAAACATCATTTTCTTGCACTAACCATGTCCATCCTGAACCAAAATTGGTTAAAGCAGCTTGTGAAAATTCAGTTTTGAAACTCTCAAATGATCCAAATGTATTCTCAATGATGGTTAAGATATCTCCTGTAGGTACACCACCACCTTGTGGTGATAAACAATTCCAATAAAAGGAATGATTCCAAACTTGAGCAGCATTATTAAATAAACCACCATTTGACTTAGAAATGATATCTTCTAGGGTCATGTTTTCAAATTCTGTTCCTTTTATCAAATTATTTAAATTTGTTACATATGCATTATGATGCTTCCCATAGTGAAATTCAATAGTTTCCTTTGATATATGAGGTTCAAGTGCATTATGACTGTATGGTAATTCTGGTAATGTATGCGTCATTATTTCTCCTGATTAATGTTACAAAAGTAGAATAGGGGAGATATCTCCCCTAATCAGTTTAATTAAAGATTTGATGCGTTATCAGATAAGTATGATGCTACACCTTCAGTACTACCTTCCATACCGGCATCTCCTTCATTCCATCCAGCTGGACATACTTCGCCATGTTTTTGATGGAAAGAAAGTGAATCCACCATTCGTAACATTTCATCAATGTTTCTACCGAGAGGCAAATCATTGATAACTGCGTGCCGTATCACACCTTCTTCATCAATTAGAAAAGATCCACGAAGGGCAACAGTTCCACCAATACTTTGTGAAACCACATCTTCATCAGTCTCTACGAGTACATCACTGGTTTCCAATAGTACCTCATAATCTCGTGAGATAGATTTATCTAAATCAGCAATTAAAGGATATTGCACATTACCAATTCCACCATTATTAACATCTGTATTTTTCCATGCTAAATGTGAGAATTGTGAATCAATAGAACAACCTAGTACTTCAACACCTTTGGATTTAAATTCATCTAAACGATGGTTGAAAGCAATAAGTTCAGTTGGGCAAACAAACGTGAAATCAAGAGGATAAAAGAATAAAACGACTTTCTTTCCTTTATAATTTGAGAGACTTATTTCTTGAATTGAGTTATCAGGCATTACTGCTTGTGCAGTAAATTCTGGAGCATGCTTCGTTACTAACATGGTATGTATCCTTATATATTATGTATTACAGTTTTCGCAAGTACCTTTAAATCGAATATCAATAGTGTCAACATTATGAGGCATCGATTCAATGTCTGAATTAAAACTGTCACTTAAATTTGAGAAAATATCAAAAATACTCTCACAAGTGGAACAATAGAAATGTTGATGTACAGACAAGTCTCCATCAAAATGAGAAACACCGTTAATACTAACTTCTAAGAGTTTCTCATGTTTTACAAGCTGTTGTAGATTTCTATATACAGTACCTAAACTAATATTTGGTATTTTATCCTGCACCATTTCATAGACTTCCTGAGCTGTTGGATGCGTTTTTACAGACTTAACTGTACTCTCTATTGTTTCTCTTTGATAACTATATCTCATATTAAGTAGTAATTATTCCTATATAAAATTTAAAACAATAAAATATAACTGTACAAGTTGTATTTAATAATTTATTGATTAATTGCATTTAAAATAATTTCTTTAATTGCTTCGTAATTTCCTGAACAACTAGCCGTACCTTCGGGAGATGGATTATACGGAGTTAAATTAACTCGTGTAATTTCTACACCATTTCTATCTAAAATTACAAAATCTCGTAGTGTAATATTCCATTCAGACCAAACATTTGTTTCGTCAGTTTCTTGTACCCAAGGTAAATATCTAATTTCATTACAGCTCGAACAGTTCTCTGGTGTTTCACAAATCATACAGGTATAACTATCATTTATGTACTGATACCCATTAATACCCATCATTTTAACATCAGTTATTCCTTCATCTAATAAATCATTGTACAAATCATTTACAACACCGAACCGGTGTCTGCATGTACTTCAGCCAGCTTTCCCAAAGTAGTAACATGAAATTTGGCCACTATATGTTGCAGGACCAATCATTTCAGTAAATGATGATGAATTTGGATTAATATCTTCTAGTAGAAAAGTGTAGTTTGGCTCAGAAGTTGATAAAATTAAATCCACAAGCGAGACAATATCAAGTACATTTACTATAGCATCATGGTTTAAATCGGCCAAATTCTGCTGCTCTTCGGTTAATTCATTGGTTTCCATGATAAATCCAACAATTCCTACAACATCTAACACATTTACTACATTATCAAAATTTATATCACCAGCAATCTGCTCTTGTTCATAGATATCAATTCCATATACTTTAGAAGCTCCTGAATAACTGTAGCCTGTGGATGACCATGTTTCACCATTATTGGTACTAATAGAATATGGAAAATATGGACTGGGTGAATATAGCCAAGTAACTGAAGATGTGGTGTCATTTGCTTGAAGTGACAACCAATAATAACTGTCTTTTTCTAAATAATAACAATCATCATTTGCAAGTATTACATATTCTCTCCCAGAAGCAAAATTAGGATTTAATTCTAATTCCTTCTCAAACAATATATTCCCTGGTGAATTGTCATTATCCTCATAAATTTTTGCAACTACTGTAGCTTCATCTGACTGAAAACTTGCATAAAATGTAAAAGCTTCTAAAACGTAGTTATTGTATGATGTAAATCTATTTGCTACCGTCTGACCGGTTCCATCAGAATTCAAATGAATTGAATACCCATCTGTTCCAATTGGAGACCCAGTATTATAAATTGATGACCTGTCTTGAGAAAAGATTGTTGATATTAAAAATAATAACAGGAATATATATTTAATCATTAAAATTCTCCTTTATTTAACTGAGATAGAGTAGGGCACAAGTAATTGAATTTCATCATCAAGAATAATAGGTATTATATTCAATACATCTAACTTATTAAACAATTGTTCTGGTAGAAATGTATTTATATCTGTATTTGCGTTAATCTTAACATTAGAAAAAATCCCTAAATCATGTCTTGGATACTCAACAATATCAATTTCTTGATCTTCGGAAATTCCAGCGGCAGATTTCGCTAGTGTAATTGCATCATGAATTCCACCAATTTCATCGATTAATCCATTTTGCTTGGCTTCATTACCAGACCAAACACGACCCAATGCAATTGCATCTAATGAATCTAAATTATTGAAGTTTTCACGCCCATCAATGACTCGTTGTTTAAATATATTATAAATATTTTTGATCTCAGACATAATAATTTCACGTTCATCTTCAGTGACAAGTCGAGTTGCAGATTGAAAATCAGCATGTTCACCTCGTTTAATTTGACCAAAATTAATTCCAATTTTGTTGAGTAGTTTTGAAAAATTTAAGTTTAACCCAATCACACCTATTGAACCAGTCAGAGTTGCAGGGTCTGCAACAATTGTGTCTGCTTGACATGCAATATAATAACCACCAGATGCTGCTACATCTGACATAGAAGCAATAAATGGTTTTATATTTGCGGTATCAGAAACTGTAGTGTTTTGAACTTCTTTCCACATCATATCTGAAGCAAGAGCAGATCCTCCTCCGCTGTCAATTCTTAAGACAACAGCTTTTACATCTTCATTTTCTCGTGCTGATTTAATAGCTTTTGTTATGGTTTCATCACCCATTCTGGTTGAACCTGAAATGCTAGGATTGCTTTCACCTGAAACAATTCCACCAACTGCATATACAATTGCAATTTTTGGATTTTCTTCTGGAACCCAATCAAAAACATACTCATCACTTCTATCGATATCTGACCATTTTACTATATTGTAATTTTCTTCAATAGATTCTATATACGTTTCAAATTCGTCTGGGTACTTTATATCGGTTATTAATCCTGCATCAATTGCATATTGAGCATTTGTATACGGACCATTATCGATAAGAGTGTTTACAGAATCAATACTTATTAATTTGTTTTCTGCAATTCCACTGGCAAACAATTCATAATAATCATCTAACATTTTCGAGTAATTAACATGCATTTCTTCTGACATTTCCTTGTTTAAAAACATATCACCAGCAGTTTTATAAGGACTGATTCGAAATACTTCTGGTTCAATATATAAAGAATCTAATAATGATCGAATAAAAGTAACTTCCATATTGAGACCTTTTAAATCAACACCATTCATTTCATGAAGATATATTTCATCAGCCATTGAAACCAAATAATAATTCATATTTGAAACGGAATGTTTAGAATGCACTATGATTTTTTTGCCTGCATTTTTGAAACGGGTGAGAGCATCTCTCATTTCTCCACGTTTAGCAAACCCAGCTCTAACAGAACCTAAATCAATAATCAAGCCCTTAATGTTTTCATCCTGTGTAAAAGAGTCAATTTCGTCTATCCAAGTTCTTAATTGTGTACCTTTTTGATCGGATCCACCAAAAATATTAAACTCAATATTTAAATTAAATGGAGGTTCGTACGGCCTTTCTTCAATAAATATGCCTTCTAAGTCCATTCGAATATATTTTGGTTTTGGAGTTAATGTTTTTTTAACATCAGAGTGTTGATGTTGTGAATAGGAATAATAACCAATTGAACGACTTTTTGTTGACTCACCACCGCTAAATGAAAAACCACCTTTTCCAAAATTGACTGATAAGTTTAATAAAAATTCGTTTGTATCTTCATTTTTAAAAATTGCTGATAATTCTAAGCCTCCAAACGGAGTAAGTGATACAAAATGTGATAGTTTTCTTGAATTCCAATCACTTTCTTCAGTAAAAGCTTCTGCGCCAACTGTAAGGTTTAATCTTTGTAAAGATGCATTGTTTAATAGAGCAAGAGGTCTAAACGCTAATCCAACTTCCTGTCGTGTTTGTTTATAATTATGATCTGTCCAAATAGTGTAGCCTGAAGAAACCCAATTAACTGGTCTAAACAACAACCCAGCAGAATAGTCTGAGTGTTTATTCCATTTAAACCCAAAGTTCAAGTTCTTTGCGACTTCACTAGCAAACCCAAATCCAAATTCATACTTATCATTTTGACCATACGATAAGTCTAGACCGAACCCATTACTTCTATATGCACAATAAAACGAAGGGTTATCAAAACCACCTAAAGAATCACTTTGAAAGAAAACACCACTCTGTTTTCCACGATCAATACCTAGGCCTGCTGGATTATGAAACAATGCATTTAAATTATCTGATGTACTAACTGAGTATGAGTTCCACATAGTATATGATGACTGGGCAAAAATTGGTATTGAAATAAAAATAGTAATTATTACAAGCTGTATTCTAACATTCATTATGCTTTCCTTTTCTCTTTATAAAATATTATCTTCTCTGAAAATATCCAAATTGTGGTTTAATTTACGACTATAAATTACAAGATTAATAAAGAAAGAGGAAGTGTTTTTATGTTTAATTACTGCGTTATAGGGAGCGGAAAACAAGGTACAGCATCTGGTTACGATTTAGCAAAATTTGGAAATGCTAGTAAAATAATTATGCTTGACTATTCTTTTGAAGCCGCCCAAACAGCGGCAATTAGAATAAACACTTTATTAAATAAAAATATATGTGTCCCTGAAGAAGTGGATATAACTAATGAAGCAAAATTAACACGTATTTTACAAGATGTGGATGTTATGCTTAGTGCTGTTCCATATAAATTCAATATCGGATTAACTAAAATTGCAATTAAAACGAATACAAGCATGGTAGACTTAGGGGGTCATACAGATAATGTAAGAGAACAGTTATCTAAACATAATGAAGCCAAGGTTTCAGGAATAAATATAGTTCCTGATTGCGGAATGGGGCCAGGAATGAACATCACTATGGCTTTGTTAGCTATGGAACAACTTGATGAACCTGAAGATGTTTTTATATGGGATGGAGGATTACCTCAAAATCCATCTCCTCCGTGGAATTATAATTTATTTTTTCATATTGATGGTTTAACCAATGAATATGATGGAAATGCATATTTTTTACGGAACAATCAATTAACTGAAGTACCATGTTTTTCTGATATCGAAATTTTAAATTTTAAATCTATCGGCAAATTAGAGGCTGCTGTAACTTCTGGCGGATTATCCACAATGCCATGGACATTTGAGAATAAACTTCGTACACTTGAAAACAAAACGTTAAGGTACCAAGGTCATTGGTCAGAAATGATAGCATATCGTCAGCTCGGATTGTTTAGTCAAGAAAAGGTAAAATTGGGAAACCACGAAATTATTCCTCGAGAGTTTTATCACACACTACTTGCACCACAACTAGACAATGGACCTGTAAAAGATGTGTGTATTATGCGTACTGAAGCACACGGGAAAAAAAATGGGAAGCAAACAATTGCACAGGTAAATTCAGTTGAGTATTTTGATGAAAATACACAATTTTTAGCTATGGAAAAGTGGACAGGCTGGCATGCTTCTATGGTCTGTATTAAAATTGCCGAAGGAAAGCTGAATCCAGGTGCTATGTCGGTAGAAAATGCAATTACAGGTTCAGAATTCAAGTTTGAAGGTGAAAAACGTGGATATACATTTGAAATAACAATGACAGAAAGCTAAAATGAGAGTAGTAAAAATAATTCAATGGGATATGGGGCATAGGGTGATGAATCATCGTTCAGTATGCAAAGGGTTACATGGCCACAGGTACAAGGCAGAAATATGCATTGAAGGGAATTTAGTTGAAGAAAATGATGAATCTGAAGAAGGAATGGTTATTGACTTTAGTGATATTAAATCAATTTCAAAACAACTAATTCATGATAAGTTGGATCATGCTTTTATGGTATGGGATAAAGATTTCGAACTCTTAGATTTTTTTAAAACAGCAAAAGGACATAAGCCAGTAATTGTACCATTTACTCCGACTGCTGAAAATGTAGCAAAGTATATTTTCAAACACTTAAAAGATAAATTTAAAGATACTTACAATACAGGGGTTACATTGCATTCTGTTAAACTATGGGAAACTCCTACTAGCTTTGCTATCTACACTAAAACTGATTTATAAAATTATCTTTTACTAAATAGTTTCCACATCTTTTTAGGAATTTTATCTAACCAGTTAAATTCACCAGCATTGTGAATCCATTCACCGCCATCAATTGTAATTACATCACCATTTATATACGCTGAATATTCAGACATTAAATATGCTGCTAAATTTGCAAGTTCTTGATGTTCACCATATCGTTTTAATGGAATTCGTTTTTTCGGGTCAACAACTGCTTGCAATACTTTGGGAAACAAACGTGACCATGCGCCTTCAGTAGGGAATGGTCCTGGAGCAATTGCATTTGTTCTAATCTTATATTTACCCCATTCAGCAGCTAGGGAACGGGTTAGAGCTAAAACACCACCCTTTGCTGCTGCTGATGGTGCTACAAAGCCTGATCCCGTCCAAGCATATGTTGTTACAATATTTAATACCGTACCGCTTTGCTTCTTTTTTATCCAATCTTGGCCTAACAATAATGAAAAATTATATGTACCTTTTAAAACTATATCTACAATTACATCAAATCCTTTGACCGATAAATTTTCTGTTGGTGAAATAAAATTTCCAGCAGCATTATTAACCAAACCTGTAATTTGTCCATATTGAGAAAGAGTTTCTTTAATCACATTATTAACTTCATTGTGATTTCTAACATCACATGCTATAGGTAATATTTTATCAGAACTCTCTTCACACAATTCTGAAGCAGTTTTTTCTAGAACATCAAGTTTCCTACTTGTAATTACAACATTAGCACCCAACTCAAGAAAGTACTTCGTCATTGACTTTCCAAGACCTGTGCCTCCGCCAGTTACAATTATTGTATTTCCATCAAGTGTTCCTTTTCTAAGCATTCCTGTTGTATGCATGTTATCCTTTATAATTTTAGTTTCTATTTCTTGTAGTTAGCTTTAAAAGTAGGATAAATTTACGGACTTATTTTTATATAAAAAATGGAGAATTATGTTAAGTATAAATAAAATAACAGCAGAATCAACTTCTGTTTTAAACATTAAAACCCCACAATTATTTTTAGGTG
Source organism: uncultured bacterium (assembly GCA_964501035.1). Taxonomy (GTDB): domain Bacteria; phylum Fidelibacterota; class Marinisomatia; order SCGC-AAA003-L08; family D37C17; genus CAYNTS01. The sequence goes on along the minus strand of CAZCRK010000008.1, from coordinate 31,443 downwards.
TCTTTGAAGATGGAGATATTCATGATAACATCTCAAAGCTAAATGCATCTTTAAACTCAATAATTACAAATGCTGTTAAAATTGAATCTTTTACTGGGAAATCTGGAAAAAGTGTAACTATATATGCCAATGACGAAATCGGAAGAATTACTTTAATTGGTTTAGGAAAAAAATCCAAACTTACTACAGATGAATCGCGAAGCATTGGTGCGAAGTTAACTAATATTGCAAACAGTTCTAAACTGGATACATTTGCAGTAGATTCAGCTTCGTTTGATTTACATGATGAATTCACTCAAGCCCTTACTGAAGGTATTGCTTTAGGGTCATATCAGTTTTTGGATTATAAGTCAGAAGATAAAAATAAATTTACTGTTTCAACTGTACAAATTCTTGGTGATGTAGATGAGTATTTGATCAAAAGTGGTTTTGATATTGCTTCGGGTGTGAGTGTAGCAAGAGATATGGGTAATCATCCAGCCAATATTTTAACACCAACATATATGGCAGAATATGCAGAAGATATTGCTAAAAAAGGTAATATGAATTTTAAAGTTATTGACGAAAGTAAATTTCAAGAAATGGGCATGGGAGCATTTTATGGTGTTGCTATGGGAAGTGCAGAGCCTGCAAAAATGATTATTGCTGAATATAATGGTGCATCATCAGATGAAAAACCATTTGCTTTAGTTGGGAAAGGGTTAACTTTTGATAGTGGTGGTATCTCATTAAAACCAGGTGCTAAAATGGATGAAATGAAGTTTGACATGTGCGGTAGCGCAACTGTATTAGGCGTTATGGAAACTGTTTCGCAACTTAAACCAAAACTCAATATTATATTTGCAATTGGTGCTACTGAAAATATGCCAGGTAGTAAAGCTCAGCGCCCTGGTGATATTGTAACCGCATATAATGGAAAAACAATTGAAGTTTTAAATACAGATGCTGAAGGCCGTTTGGTACTTGCTGATGTGCTTTCTTATGTAGTGGATAAATACCAACCAAGTGCAATGATGGATTTTGCTACACTAACCGGAGCAGTATTAGTGGCCCTTGGCGATCAAGCAAGTGGTGTTATGGGTAACAATCAAGAATTTATTGATGAGATAAAAAGTTCAAGTGAAATTACCGCAGAGAAAGTATGGCAATTACCGTTATGGGATTCATATTGTAAAGATATTAAATCTAAAATCGCGGATATAAAAAATCTTGGCAGGAACAGGTTGGCAGGAACCATTACAGCTGGAGCCTTTTTACAAGAATTTGTGGGAGATACACCTTGGTGTCATATGGATATTGCTGGAACCGCTTGGGGTCCAACTACTCCTGGATATCAACCCAAAACAGGTGCTACTGGTGTTGCAGTAAGATTAGTTTATAATCTTATTGAAAATCGTTCAAAATAATTTGTTTCACATTGCAGGGAGAAACTAAATTTTCCCGCTAATTTAGTGGCGGCTTAGCTCAGTTGGTTAGAGCACCGGAATCATAATCCGGGTGTCCGGGGTTCGAATCCCTGAGCCGCCACATTTAATGATAAAAACAGTCATTTGAAATATTAAAACAATGTCTTTTAAACTCCTCTAAATTCTTCTTAATTTAATTGCTAGAAATATTTTAGACAATAATGCTTAAGAATAATTTATCATTTAATACCGACGAAATGCAGATTGTAGTTGAACAATTACATGAAGGATTAACAATTGTTGATTTGGAAGAGAATTTTATTTTTGTCAATGCTTCTGCTGCAAAAATATTAGGATATTCACCAACAGAACTGCAAAAAATTAATTTTAAAGAGCTAGTGCATCCACAATATCTACAAATTGTAAAAGATGAGGAAGAGTATAGGTTAAATGGAAAATCATCTGTCTATGATTTAATTCTTTTTCACAAAAATGGTTCTAAAAAATGTGTTCAAATTTCAGCTTCACCTTACCGTAATGCTGATGGTAAGATTGTTGGTGCCTTTGGTTTATGGCAGGATATTACAGAAAAAAAACGTGATGAATTGGTCAAATCTTGTATTTATAAAATTTCAGAAGCAACACATGCTGTAGAAGATTTAGATGAATTATATAAACAAATTCATGAGATTTTGTCTGACGTTCTAAACACAAGAAATTTTTATATTGCATTAGTAGATTGGAAAAATAATAAATTAAGTTTTCCATATTTTGTTGACGAAGTAGATAACCCACCTGGAAAACTACCATTTAAAAGAGGATTGACAGAATATGTTTTAAAAACTGAAAAACCAATTTTAGTAAATCCTGAAAAATATTACGAGTTAAAAGACTCCGGCAAAATTGATCCCCACGGGACTCCATCTGTTGACTGGCTAGGTGTACCCTTAAAAACAAGTGATAATGGTATAATTGGTGTTCTAACAGTTCAAAGTTATAATGATACGGTACGATTTGGCGAAGAAGAAAAAAATATTTTACAATATGTTTCTGATCAAATTGCAATTGCAATAAAACGCAAACAAGATGAGTTAAAAATACAACACCAAGCATTTCATGACCAACTTTCTGGATTAACAAATAAAGTTTTGTTTAATGATAGGTTAGAAATGGCAATCACTCAAGCTACACGGTTAAATCAAATCATGGCTGTTATGTTTATTGATTTAGATAATTTTAAATATGTAAATGACTCAATGGGGCACACAGCAGGAGATTTATTAATCAAAGAAGTAGCAATTCGTTTGAAAAAATGTTTGCGTAAGAGTGACACAGTTGCAAGATGGGGAGGTGATGAGTTTACAATTTTACTTTCACAAATTAGATCAGTTGAAGATTCATTTAAATTGGCTAAACGTATTTTAAATGATGAGTTAAGTGAAATTGTAATTGAAGGTAAACCATTACGAATCACAGCTAGTATAGGTATTTCTTTGTTTCCACATGATGGAACAGATGCTCAAACACTTATTAAAAATGCAGACACTGCCATGTATCGAGCTAAAGAAAGTGGTAAAAATTGTTATTGTTTATTCAGGCCAAAAATGAATGCTGAAGTCATCGAACGACTTTCCTTAGAAAATGGTTTAATGAACGCAATTGAAAAAAACGAATTTGTTTTACACTACCAACCTCAAGTTGAACTTATAAGTAATAATATAATTGGCTTTGAAGCACTAGTGAGATGGAATAGTCCTGCTGATGGAATTGTTGCTCCGATGCGCTTTATTCCATTAGCTGAAGAAACAAATTTAATTTTACCCCTCGGGGAGTGGATTCTAAATGAGGTATGCAAACAAACTAAACAGTGGCAGGAAAATGGTCACCCAAAGATATGTGCAGCTGTCAATTTATCTGCTAAACAATTTGCTCAAAAGAATATTATACATATTGTTCAGAATGCACTTGAAACTAGTGGATTAGAACCAAAATATTTAGAACTTGAGCTTACTGAGAGCATTATCATGGAAAATGCCAAACGGACTATCCAAGTTTTGAAAGAGTTTAAAAATATGGGAATACAATTATCTATTGATGATTTTGGAACTGGCTACTCTTCATTAAGCTACCTTAGACAGTTTCCTATTGATACGCTTAAAATTGACAAAGCATTTATAACAGACTTGACCAATAATGAAAGCGACGCTACTATTGCAAATTTGGTTATCGACTTAGGGCATAATTTGGGCTTAAATGTTATAGCCGAAGGAGTAGAAACACAGGAACAAGTTTCCTTTTTGAAAACAAATGCCTGTGATAAAATTCAAGGATTTTTAGTTAGCCACCCTGTTGAAGCAGTTGAATTTGAAAAAATTCTCAGCGAAGGAAAATTCATCTAAACGTTATAACTTTTAATCAATTTAGTTAATTCAGATTTAAAAGCAGTTAAATCATTCGACTCCATAAATTTCTTTCTCCAGGTAGAAGCTCCTGAAAAACCTTTTAAATAATGACTAAAATGCTTTTTAGATAAATTTATAGCAACCCTTTCGGGTTTTTCATTACATAATAATTCAAAGTGCTCCTGACACATTAATGCACGTTCTTTTAATGTTGGTGCTTGCTGTGGCAAGTTGTTTAGAGCGCGTGAAATTTCTTTAAATATCCAAGGATTTCCTAGAGATGCTCTTCCTATCATAATTGCATCACAGTTTGTTTCATTTTTCATTTCAAAAAAATCAGTACTGGATTGCACATCACCATTTCCAACAACTGGGATTGAAATTGTTTTTTTTAATTCTCTTATCAATTTCCAATTCGAACGCCCAGTAAATTTTTGGCTAGTTGTTCTTGGGTGCAGTGTAATTGCTTTTACACCGCAACTTTCTAACATAGGTCCAATATCAGTAGAAACAATATTATTCATATCCCAACCTGCTCTCATCTTAACAGTTACTGGAACATCAACAGCATCAACAACTGCTTTTGTCATTTCTTCCATTAGTTTTAAATTTTTCAAAATACCAGAACCTGCACCACGCTTTGTTACTTTGGGTACAGGGCAACCATAGTTTATATCAATCAAATCTGGACTATACTTTCCCACTAAAATTTGTGCTGAGTCAGCAACAATAGATGGTATTTCACCAAATACTTGAATCCCGATTGGTCGTTCATCATCACTTATTTTAACTAATTCAATTGATTTCTCACTTCCTCTTACGATTCCATTAGAACTTACAAACTCTGTATACATTAATCCAGCACCCATTTCTCTACAAATTTTACGGTATGGGTAATCTGTGATTCCAGCCATGGGTGCCAAAAAAACAGGATTATCAATTTTTAAATCCCCAATTGAAAAAGGGGTGAAAAGTTTATGTAGCATCTTTTGACCCTTTGTACATGTTGAATTTTAATAATCTTGAATCTAAAGTTCCATTTTTTAATGGTATTCTTGATGCAGTTTTTAACCCAAACCGTTTAGCAGCTTTTAAGTTTGCAGTAAAAATATATGCTTCCCAGTTAGTGTAATGTTGTTTTAATTCATCTCCCATGTTTTTATATAGATTGTCAATATCTAAATTTTTATCTAAACGCAACCCGTATGGTGGATTGCAAACTAAAATGCCAGGTTTTAATATATGGTTTAATCCAATAAAATCCTTGACAGAAAAGTCAATATCCTTGTTAACACTGGCTCGAATAGAATTATGCCTAGACAAACGTATATTTGTTTGGTGAATGTCTGATCCATGAATTTTTAATGTACAGTTTCTATCAATATTTTCTTTTGCTTGTGATAATATTGTAATCCATTCGTTCTCTTTAAAATTTTGCCACTTCATAAAAGCAAATTTACGTTGAATGCCAGGGGGTATTTTTCGTGCAATCATGGCTGCTTCGATTGGTAATGTACCTGACCCACACATTGGGTCATACAGAGTTTGATCCTTTTTCCATCCACTTAGCAAAATAATTCCAGCAGCCAATGCTTCATTTAAGGATGCTTTATGGATTTTAGTTCTATAACCTCTTCTATTTAATGGTGCTCCTGAACTGTTTAAATAGACACGCACATTATACAAAGCATCTATTGCAATTGTTATAGGATAGTCTGGCATAGTTTTACTTACACTTGGTCTCAGTTGACGTTGTTCTCTTATATTGTCAACGATTGCATCCTTGGCTTTTAAAGTTAAAAATTGTGAATTTATTTTGGCGCATTTAGGATGTGTATGACAAAGAATAGAGAAGGTATTTTTGGGTGAGATAAATTTAAACCATTTAAATTGTCGAATTGCTGAATAAAATTGTTTCTCATTTTCATATTTAAATGCAAATTGTTCAACAAGCAAATGCATTCCAGTTCTAGAATACAGGTTAACCTTAGCCATTGTAACAAAATTACCTGAAAAAGAAAGTCCGCCTGGCTTAATAATTGGATTCTGTATCCCAATGGATAAAAGTTCCTGAGAACAAACTTCTTCTAACCCACGGGGGCATGTTAAAAATAATGAAAACATAGTAGGGGAAGTTTACAACTATAATTACTAAATTATACAAGTTGTTCCAATAGAATATTAACTAAAATAAAGGATTTTAATGGAATTTTTGTTTGCACAATCAGAAACAGCACAAGGTGGTATTTTGCAATCTCTTGGAGTTTTACCGATGTTTTTATTAATGTTTTTAATCATTTATTTTATGATTATAAGACCTCAAGTAAAACAACAGAAAAAACATACAAATATGCTTGGTGGATTAAAAAAAGGTGATAAAATTATTACCCGTGGTGGGGTATACGGCAAAATAGTAAGTTTTCAAGGACAAAATGATTCGAAAGTTGTAATTGATGTTGGTGGTGGGAATAAACTAAATGTTGCACGTTCCTTCATAAGTGGAATTTCAAACCCTAAAGAAGAAGATCATCCTACTGAGAAATAATGGCAATTCTTGATATCAAAAAATATGGAAGTTCAATTCTTAGAAACAAAGTTGAATTAGTAGATGATTTTTCACAAGCTAAGCAGTTGATTCCACATATGTTTGATACAATGTACGAAGCGAGAGGAATTGGGTTAGCAGCAAATCAAATTGGTGAAAATTTAAATATTATTACATTGGATATTGGTAATTATGAAGAAGAATCCGCAGAACCAACTCCAAGATACTTTATTAATTGTAAAATTTTAGAAACTACTGGTTCTGTCTTTATTGAAGAAGGGTGCTTAAGTGTACCTGAAATTCGTGCAGAAATAGAAAGGCCAGAAAAAATCCTTTTGGAATTTTTAGATTTAGAACAAAACAGATTTAAAGAAGAATTTGATGGTATAACTGCGCGTGTTCTATTACATGAGATAGATCATTTGCATGGCAAAATGTTTATAGATTACTTACCACCAAGTAAAAAAATGCTTTTAAAGAAAAAATTACAAGAAATTGTTAAAACAGGTAAACCTTCATCTGGCATTGTTTTATAGTTAATAAACGAACATTTACATTTAGTTATTTTATGCAGAATATTATATGAAAATAGTATTTTTTGGAAGTCCAGATTTTGCCAACCCATCCCTAACTTCATTAGTTAACTCACATCATGAAGTAGTTTCTGTTGTCACAAATATTGATAAACCATTTGGTAGGGGGCGTAAGCTACTTCCAACCGAGGTAAAAGTTAAAGCACGTGAATTTAAAATTCCAGTTATTGAGGTCAGCCGCTTAAAAAATGAAAGTTTAAACCATAAACTTAAAGAGTTAAATGCAGATTTGTTTGTAGTGGTTGCGTTTAGGATATTGCCAAGTATTATATTTAACATTCCAAAACTAGGAACTATAAATTTACATGGTTCATTATTACCAAAATATCAGGGTGCAGCCCCAATACATCATGCAATATTAAATGGAGAAACTGAAACAGGTTTAACAACGTTTAAGATAAACAAAATTGTCGATACTGGTGAAATATTACTACAATCTAAAATAGATATAAAACCAAATGATACTACAGGTGATTTATGGGAAGTTATGGCAGAAAAAGGCGCTGACCTAGTTTTGAAAACTGTAAATGGGCTGGAAAACGGTACTTTATTGTCAAAACCACAAGATTTAACAAAATCATCTCAAGCTCCAAAACTTAAAAAAGAAGATTTTTTGATAGATTGGAATAAAACTGCTGTTGAAATACACAATCAAATAAGAGCATTTTCTCCAAGACCAGGTGCCTATACTATTTTGAATAATAAAAGACTAAAATGTTATAACACTGAAGTATTAGATTACTTTGAAATACCGTTAGTCCCATTTCAGTATTTTAAATCCAAAGACGCTATTTATGCAGGAACAAAACATGGTGTTTTAAAGATTAATGAAGTACAACTTGAAGGAAAAAAGAGATCTAAAGTAACTCAATACAGCACAGAACAAAACAGGGAGATTATTAATGAGTTTCAAAAAAAATGAATTAAAGACTCGAAGATTGGCATGGGAAACTATGAAAAAAGCCAAATCACATGATAGACGATTGAATGATGTTATGGCTGAAATACTTAAACATGCTAATGTTAATGAATATGATAGAAGATTTATTACTGAAATTGTACAAGGTACTGTCCGAATGCAAGGTAAACTAGACTGGGAAATCAGTAAAGTTTTTAAAGGTGATATGGATGATTTAAGAGAAGATTTCAAATACCTATTACGAATGGGTGTCTATCAGATTAGATATCTTAATAGCGTTCCAGATTATGCAGCCGTATCCACAACCGTACATTTAGCAAAAAAAGTACATGATAATTTAGGAGGGCTAACAAATGCTTTACTTCGAACATTACTTACTTTAGATGAATTGCCTGAACCAGATGAACATACACCATTACCGACAGTTGCAAGTTGCTTAAGTCATCCAGAATGGTTAATGAGTAAATGGATTAATGAATGGGGTTTTGAAGACGCATATGCCTTAGCAACTTGGAACAATAAACGACCCAAGTTATGGTTTAGAGTAAATAAAGAAAAATGCACTGAAGAAGAATTTAAAAATTACTTAGAAGAAAATGAATTTGGCTTTGAGCAACATGAAGTTCTTCCGGAATTTTTCAAAACAAAAAAACGATTTAAAGTTTTAAGTAGCGATTTGTTTAAAGACGGTAAGTTAAGTGTTCAAGATCCAGCAGGTGGATTGGTAGTGAAGCTTCTTGATCCGCAACCAAATGAAACTATTGTTGATGCATGTGCTGCTCCAGGTGGAAAAACTTCTTATATTTCAGAGTTAATGAGTAACACAGGAAATATTCATGCGTTTGATATTAGTTCTGAGAGAATATATAGATTAATAAATGGTTTAAAGCGAATAGGTGCAACCAATGTAGAAATTCTTCAGAAAGATACAACTAAAATTGATTTACCAAAAGTATCTAAGATTTTACTTGATGTACCTTGCAGCGGCACAGGTATTATGGCAAAGAGAGCAGATTTGCGCTGGAGGCGTACAATGGATAATATTTTAGAGATGTATTTGATTCAACGAAAATTATTATGGCATGCTTCAACTTTTGTGAAACCGGGTGGCGTAATTGTGTACAATACATGCTCGTTAGAACCAGAAGAAAATTGGATGGTAATTGATGCATTTCTAAATTCACATCCAAATTTCAAAATAGATGATGCAAGTAAATACGTTCCATCAGAATATGTGAACAAAAATGGTGCGCTTCTAACTTTCCCACCAAAACATGCAATTGATGGAGGTTTCGCGATAAGACTTCAGAAAGATGATTAGATATATTTTAAAATATTCTATTTCATTTTTAACATTCATAGTCTTTGGAATTTTCCTTTTCGATTATATTGTTTTACCAATGTACGTAGGTTATGATAATGAGCATTATTTACCGGATGTAAGAGGACATTATTTAGATAGTGCAAGTTATGAACTAAACTCTCTTGGATTTAATGTTGAGATTATAACCATAGGATATTCTGTTGAAAATACTCCAGGCACTGTAATTCAAATGTCTCCTCGTGCATTTACCAAGGTTAAGGATGGGCGGAAAATTCAACTTACTATTGCAGGTCATAAAAAATCCTTACTGATTCCCGATTTAGTTTCTACAAGTTTGCGAAATGCTAAATTGGAAATTAGAAGCAATGGTTTAAATATAGATACTCTAATTTATGAGTATAGTTCGACGGTAAAAGAAAACCACATTACATTTCAGTTGCCAAGAAAAGGACATTTAGTAAAAACTGGCGCGAAAATTACATTAGGTGTTAGCAAAGGTAGTCCGCCAGACTACTATACGGTTCCTGATTTGGTAAATCTTAGTTTACCAAAAGCAAAGACAACTATTTTTGCAAATGGACTTCGGCTAGGAAAAGTAGAATTTGAATATCAACCAGATTTGCTAAATAATACTGTAATTGAGCAAGGTATGACTGCAGGAATGAAAGTATCTTTTCCAGCTTCAATTGACCTTATTATTAGTAAAGATAAGGATTAATAATGAAAAGAGTAATTTCTCCATCACTTTTATCAGCTAATTTTGCAAAACTAACCAGTGAAATTCAAAGAGTTGAGCAATGCGGTGTAAATAGATTGCATTTAGATGTTATGGATGCACATTTTGTACCAAACTTAACTTTTGGTCCTTTTATTATTGATGCAATTCGAAAAATAACAGAATGTCATTTGGAAACGCATTTAATGATAGAAAATCCACACAAGTATTTAGATGATTATATAAATGCTGGCTCAGACACAGTGATAATCCACTTCGAAGCATCACATGATCCAATTTCAGACTTAAAACATATAAGAAGTAGGGGGGTAAAAGCTGGAATTGCAATAAATCCAGACACTTCAGCAGATAAAATAGAACCATATCTGCAATATTTAAATTATATTCTAATTATGTCAGTATTCCCTGGTTTTGGAGGTCAGTCATTTATTGAGTCCACACTGGATACTATGAAAACATGTGCAAAATTTAAAGAAAACTATAACCTTATCATAGGTGTAGATGGTGGAGTTAATTTATCTACAATTCGTCAAGTTTATGAGACTGGCATTGATGTAACTATTGTAGGGTCTGCTTTATATGGAGCTAACGATGTATCCAAAAGGTATAAGGAATTGATGCATGTCTAATTTTTTAGAGCTCTCATTTAAACAAGAAATTTATAGAAAATACATACATTTAACGTCATCTGTTTTTGGTTTTTCTATATTGCTTTTTCCAAAAGAAATTTTAATTCCAGCTTTTGTTTTGTGTACTGTTATCTTGTTTTTTGTAGATATTATGAGATATCGTTCAAAAAGTGTGAATTATTTTTTTGAATATGTTTTCAAAGGAGTAATGAGACCTGTTGAAAGAGAACAAATAACAGGGGCAACATATTTGCTATTTGGAGTTTTATTGACAACATTATTGTTTGATAAAACTGCAGCTGCAACTGGTATGTTTTTTATGAGTTTTTCTGATACATCAGCAGCAATATTTGGAATTGGTTTTGGTAAAACAAAAATATGGAAGGATAAAACCCTAGAAGGATCTTTCGCATTTTTTATAACTAGTATAATGGTAATTATTCTCATGCCAGAAATTCCATTGTTTGTAGGAATTATTGCAGCATTAATCGGTACAATTGTGGAGTTGTTTGCAGTTCCCAAGTTTAATGATAATTTACTTATCCCTTTAATAACAGCTTTTGTGATTAGTCTAGGAATTTAGAATGAGTTTTTTAACTTCAGTATTTTTATGGTTAATTCCATTAATTTCCATTCCATTATTAATACATCTTTTCAATCGAAGACAGTTAAATACAATAGATTTTAGTTCTATACAGTTTTTAAAAAAAATTAAAAAAGAGTCCATTAAAAAATTAAATATTTTACACATTATATTATTAATTATACGAACGCTTATTATTCTTTGTATTATTTTGATGTCTACACGACCTTTTATTGAAGGTAAAATGGCCAATTGGATTGATAATTCAGAATCTACATTTACAGCAATTATCATAGATAATTCTTATTCTACCCAAAGAGAAGATAATAACCATGATATACAAAAGGCGTTGGATGGAATTATTGCTAGTTTATCAGAAAATTCGACAACCCAAATTATTACATCTTGCGAAGGTGAGGTTTATCATGGGCTTGTAAGTCAATTAAGTAAAATAAATTTAAATTTTAACCCTACGTTTAAATCATCAAAAATAGAAAACATATCCAAGATTATTGATATAAAAAGTAAAAAATATGCTAATTTAGAAGTATTTGTTTTAACAGATAGCGAAGGACTAAATCAGATAATAAAAAGTAAGTTAGATGATATTTCAAACGATTGGAATTATTATCTTTATCTTTTAAATCCGCTATCAAATAACCTATCCATTTCTAATGTAACTATTAAAAACAAAATAATTTTACCTGATACGCCCATTACTTTATCAGCTACAGTTAATAATAATGGTATTTCAGATGTTGTAAATAGTTTTGTTCAGTTAATTGTGAATGATGTCAGTGTAGGTCAACAGAGTATAAATTTAAAATCTGGTGAAACTTCTACATTTTCGTTTACAACAGCTATTCCAAACAATAATAATCACTTTGCTTCTATTGAACTCCAAAATGATGACAGAAATTCAGATAATAATTTCTATTTTATGTTAAATTCGAATGCAAGAATGAATATTGCTTTGATTTCTAACTTTGATACAGATTTAACATATTTAACCAATGCTTTGGATGCGTTGAATACGAAGTCAAACATTTATAATTATAAAATTTATAATGAGACAACTTTATCAACGCTGAATGCCAATAGTACAGATTTATTATTTGTAATTGGAAATGATATTTCTCAAAATAATAAAATTACGTCGTATATAAATAATTTAGGAACTGCTATTTATTTTCCGTCAGTAGTAGATACTTCTTTTGCACCATTTAAATTAGACACAGATAGATCATTAGTAGCTTTAAGCAATGGCTATCAAAATTTGAACTTTGAATCAATTCAATCAGATCAATTAAGAACCATATTTACTTCTAATATGAATTCAGATAAGCGAAATGTTAAATTTTTTAAATATTTTAAAACTGACCTAAACTCAAGTTTAGATTTATTGACTTTAAACGATTCTTCCACATTATTGGGAAAAATACAGAATCCATTTGGAAGTATTTTTTATTTTACCTGTGCACCCAGTTTAAGTTGGAGTAATTTACCAATCAAGGGTTCTTTTATTCCACTTCTTCATTTCTTACTACATGAAAATTCAAACAAGCAAACTAGTTCACAAGATTTTAGATTAAATGAGCTAATTGACATTAAATTAAATGATAAGGGTCAAAATCTGTTTTTCAATGTTCAAGATCCGTATGGCTCCATTACAAAGTATCCAAGAAATTCAGCATCTTTAATGATTGATAATGCTAGTTTCCCTGGATATTATACTATTCGAAATGATAAAAATATTGAGGTTGATAATATAGCTGTAAACATTCCTGATGATGAGTTAGCTTATTTTGACATAACTAAACTAAAGCAAAATCTATCAAGTGAAATTGTCATACTTGCAAATGCAGATGAGATAGAACCTACAATACAGTCTGCTAGAATTGGAAAAGAATTATGGCGAACTATTCTTTATCTAGTGATTTCTCTTGTGATACTTGAAATGTTGATTTCAAATGTACACCGTAAAAGATCATAGCCCTAATTTAGAAGATGCAATTCTTGTTGCAGTGTTTGATAATTCATGTTCTGAAATTGAGTTAAATGAGCAGATTTCTGAACTTGCATTTTTAGCTGAAACAGCTGGTGCACAAATTATTCAAAAAGTTATTCAAAAACGATCTAAAATTGATCCAGCAACATTCATTGGAAAAGGTAAAGTCACTACTTTGTTAAATCAAGCTGAAGAATTAAACTGTAAATTAATCATTTTCAATAACGAACTAGGTCCAACACAATTAAAGAATTTACAGAAATCAGCTGGTGAAAAGATTAAAATTCTCGATAGAACTGGTTTGATATTAGATATTTTCAATAAACATGCAAAAACAAAAGAAGCTAAAACTCAAGTTAAACTAGCTCAATTACAATATTTGTTACCTCGCTTAACAAGGCAATGGACACATTTAGAACGGCAAATGGGGGGGATAGGTACAAGAGGTGGTCCAGGTGAAACCCAAATTGAGATTGATAGAAGGCTTATTCGTAATCAAATAACTAAATTGAAAAATGATTTAACAAAAATTCAAGCCCAACAAGTCACTCAAAACTTAAGCAGAAACAATGCATTCAAAATTGCTTTAATAGGATATACAAATGCGGGTAAATCTACTTTAATGAAAGCAATGACTGAAGCTGAAGTCTATATACAAGATCAGCTTTTTGCTACTTTAGATACTACAACTAGAAAATTAGACAATATAAAAGGAGCAAAAGTAATTATCAGCGATACAGTGGGGTTTATAAGAAATTTACCACATGATTTGATTGCTTCATTTAGGTCAACTCTATCCGTAGTAAATGATGCGGATCTTTTAATAAAAGTAGTTGATGCATCTTCAGCTTTTGCTAAAGAACACATTAAAACTATTAATAAAGTCTTAAAAATGTTAAATATTGAAAATAAAACAGAATTGTTGGTGCTAAACAAAATAGATTTAGTAAAGGATTCAAAGGACATTCTTGGTCTTAAAAAGAATTTTAAAAATTCAATTTTCCTTTCAGCAGAACGAAAATTAAAACTTGAAGATTTATTCACTAAAATTACAGAAATAGTTGAAAATCTTTTTTCAGAAACAACCTTATTGATACCACATAACAAAGGGTCCTTAATCAAAAAGATTTATGATGAAACCAAAGTGCTACAAAGACATGATGAATATGATGGTGTAAAGTTAAGAATAAGTGCACCTAAGAATTATATTGATGTTTTAAAACAGGAGCTTAAAAGTTAAAGTATCTGTAGCAGAGGATTTCAGATTACCTTTGGTAATATGAACAGTGGGAATCTCTTTTAGAATCGCAAACTTCCTTCATTTGGTGCAACCAAAAAGGCCTGTTTTTGAAAATAAAAATTAAACTCCCATTTTATAAGTTGAAAGTTCTGAAATGCCAAGCTACCACAGATACTTCAAAAAGCACGAGTAAATTTAAACTATTATTGTAATCTAAAGGAATTTAAATATGAAAATAATATTTACAACAACGAATGACCGTAAAATTGCAAAAGAGATGAGTCTACATCTTTTAAAAATGAAACTAGCTGCATGTATTCAAATTGTTTCTAATATAGAAACTTATTATATTTGGAATGATAATATTGAAAATGCAAATGAATATAAGTTGATTATAAAAACTAAAAATGAAAATTTAGAGAAATTAGTTATTGAGTTAAAGAAAATCCATAACTATGAAATTCCTGAGATAGTATCAATAGATTTAACCATAATGAGTCAGGAATATAGTAAATGGTTCAACTATGTACAGTAATGGTGATAATATATATTATGTATAGTTGTAAATATATCAATTATTAATTTGCTGCCTTGTAAACCAAGAGATGTGTTTTCATGAATTCTTTAGAAAACTGGGCAGACAGTTCTCTTGCCTCTTTATTCCCACCCCAGTGTGCACCTTTTTCTGCACAAAAACTTAAGCCAATCTTCTGTAAAATAGGTGTAGAAAGCGGGAAACTATTTGATAATCTAACTATACCATTACTATCAAGTTTCATTCGACAATCTGTAAAATTATAAGCATTCTTGTCCAAAATCACATCCATTGTTCTATCAAAAGAGTGTGAAGCACCTGGATAAACTGTTATGCCAATATCGTACCCTGAATTACTTGCTACATCTACAAGTTCTTCGCAGGCTGCTGCGGGAACCCAATCGTCAAGCTGGCCGGCAAGAATATGTATTGGTACATCATTAAATCTAATTTCTTCAGGCATAATAATACAAGGCGGATAAAATGAAAGATGAGCAGCAAATTTTAAACCTGGTGATATTGTTTCTTGGAGAGGCGACCATGCTGAAAACAATGAAACACCGCCCCCAAGGCTCCAGCCAGTTAAGCCTGCACGAGTTACATCTATATTATCATCATCAGAAAGTTTTTTAAGTGCACTAAACGCATCTAAAATCATCATCGGCAGAGTAACAGATAGTTGTTCTCCGACGGTTGACTTGACATTTCGACTCTTAAAACTATGCAAAGAAAATACAGCAAAGCCCATTTCAAGATACCTTTCTAAGTACCCATAGTGATGCTCTCCCCAACCTGCACTACCTGCGACACCAATTATAACGGGGAAAATACCTGCAGTATCAGGCTTTGTAAGAATTCCATAAACTTGTTGATCAGCGATATTGTCTATTCTATTAAAGACGTCATAAAAATTGAATGGGTTCTTACTAGCAAAAGTTACAATTTCTTGATTTCTTTTTAGTTCGGATTGTGCCTTTTCCAATGCTTTAGAAGCATCTATAGTTTCATAAGATGGTATCATTGAAAAAGAATAACCTAAAATTAAGAAAACAATTATAATGACTATAGATATTATTTTTTTCATTTTACTACAAAATTAACTAGTCTTTGTGGTACGACTATTTCATTCACAATATCTTTATTTTTTAAGTGGATGCATACATTTTCTTGAGTACGAGCTTTTATAAGCAGTTGATCTTTGGTTATATTTTTCACGACTTCAATATTACCACGTAACTTCCCATTCACTTGCACGGCTATGGTAACAGTATCTTCTTCAGCAAGAGATTCATCAAAGACTGGGAATGATTCTAAAAATACTGATCCCCTTCCTTCATTATATTCCCATAATTCTTCTGACAAATGAGGTGCAATTGGTGCCAATAATTTAATGAATTCAATCTGCAATTCTTTTTGCACTGTTGTGCGCTTGTTAAAGTAATTTAAAAATTCCATTAACCTACTAATTGCAGTATTAAATTTCATTTGTGATAAATCTTTAGAAACAGCATGGATTGTTTTATGTAAAACTTGGAGATCTTTTGCATTAGGATTATCTGAATTATTAGAAGTAACACCAAATTTCCAAGCTTTATTAAGAAATCGATAAATACCAGTTATACCCTTATCATTCCAGTCACCCCCCTCATCAAAAGGTCCCATAAACATTAAATATGCCCTAAACGTATCTGAGCCATACATTTCTACAAATTTATCAGGTGATACAGTATTGCTCTTAGATTTTGACATTTTTGCACCATCTTTTGTAATGGTACCTTGATGAAATAATTTTGTAAAAGGTTCATCAAAATTTAAGTAGCCTAAATCACGCAATGCTTTTGTGATAAAGCGTGCATACAATAAATGCATTGTTGCATGTTCTGAGCCACCTACATATGTATCAACTGGAAGCCAATCTAATTTACTTGCATCAAATGGTCCAGTTTCAATCTTTGCATTTGGATAGCGCAAATAATACCACGATGAACAGACAAACGTATCCATTGTGTCCGTGTCTCGCTTTGCAGGTTGATTGCATTTTGGACATGCAGTATTAACAAACTCTGATACAGTAGCTAAGGGCGAAATATCCTCGCCATATGTATCTGAAAATGCTACTTTCTCTGGCAATGTAACAGGTAAATGCTCTTCTGGTACCGGTACGGTTCCACATGTATCACAGTAAATTATTGGAATTGGTGCTCCCCAATATCTTTGTCTGCTAATGAGCCAATCATGCAATCTGAATTGTTCAAAAGCTTCACCTATGTTCTGTTTTTCCAATTCTGTACAGATCTGTTTAATTACATCTTCAGATTTTTTACCATTAAATTGACCAGAATTTAGAGCAACACCATATTCTGAATAGCATTGATTGTTTCCGTACTCTTCCCCGTCAACAGATACAACTTCAATGATTGGTAACTTAAATTTAGTTGCAAATTCAAAATCTCGTTCATCTCCAGATGGAACTGCCATAATTGCCCCACTTCCATATGTAGATAATACATAATCGCCAATCCAAATTGGAATCTCTTTTTTACTAAATGGATTGATAGCATAAGCTCCAGTAAAAACACCAGTTTTACTTCTGTTTGTTGAAGTTCGTTCAATTTCAGATCTTTTCTTTGTGACTTCAATATAATCTAAAACTTTTGACTTTTGATCTTCTGAAGTAATTTGATGAACTAAATTATGTTCAGGAGCTAAAACTAAATATGTGGCACCAAAAATTGTATCAGGACGAGTGGTAAACACAGATATTAGTTTATCATGTCCAGAAACTTTAAAATTTATATTGGCACCTTTGCTTTTACCTATCCAATTTTTTTGCATATGTATGGTTTTTTTTGGCCAATTTAAAGAATCTAAATTTTCTAATAACTCGTTTGCATACTTTGTAATTTTAAAAAACCATTGTGTTAAATCTTTTTTAGTTACTTCGGTTGCACATCTATCGCAATGTCCATCCTTTACTTGCTCATTAGCTAACACTGTTGAGCAACTTGGACACCAGTTTACAGGTGCATTATTTTGATATGCTAATTTGTTTTTATAAAGTTGAAGAAATAACCACTGAGTCCATTTATAGTATTCTTGAGAGCTTGTATTGATTTCATTACTCCAATCATACATTGCTCCAATTCGACTTAACTGCGTTTTCATCTTTTTAATGTTTTGCTGTGTGCTAATAGCTGGATGCACGCCTTTTTTAATAGCATAATTTTCTGCAGGTAATCCAAAAGCATCAAATCCTTGTGGTTGAAAGACATTCTTCCCCTGCATTTTTAAAAATCTAGCATATGTATCTACTGGACCGTAGTTATACCAGTGACCAATATGTAGCTTATCACCTGAAGGATAGCTAAACATTGTTAAACAATAGTGTTTGTCTTTTATGTTTTCTAAATCTGTTTCATGGACTTTTTCTTTGTTCCATTTTTTCTGCCATTTAGATTCAATTTGTTGAAAATTATATTCTTTTGTCATATAAACTTATCTTTTTCATATTAGTATTTTAGCTATAGATTGTAGAAGAAATTATTACATTCAATAACTATTTTAAAAGCTGTATCCTAAATTTATTTTAATAAGGAAACTCCAAGCATTGTAAGCATAGTAACAATACTAGCACTTAACAACAAGCCTGTGAATATTGCTATTATTGCTTTTTTGTAATAAATACCAAAAATAAAAGCTGCAACACATCCTGTCCAAGCACCTGTTCCCGGTAAAGGTATTGCTACGAAAAATACTAAGCCCCAAAATTTTATATTATCAATATAATGTCCACGTTTGCGTGTTCGTTTAAATAACCAATTAAAAAAACTTCTCCATATACTCCATCTCTGAAGAAATTCTGAAGCAGGTTTAATCATGCGCAATATTGGTAAGGATACTAACAGGTTTCCCAAGAGTGAATATATAAATGCTTTCTTCCAAGATAAATTCCATATAGTAATTCCAATTGGGATAGATAATCGCAATTCAGTTACAGGAAACATTGCCAAAATAAAAACTTTTAACTCGGGATCAAGAGTTATATTAGTTAAAATTTGAGTTAAAAATTCGCTTACCATAATTTCCTTGCTATTAACATAATAAACTTAAATGTATCAGAAATATTTCTAATTTTACTATTTTTATTATTATATATGGTTGATACTGGTATTTCGGTAAATGTCCAATTTTTACGTAAACCATTGATTAATATTTCAGATTCAAATTGAAAACCATTTTCAACATATTCTGTTTCAACAAACTTATCGACATTGTACCTTCTGTACCCACATTGAGAGTCTTTGATTTTCTTTTTTGTTAACATGGAAATAAGTTTACTTGTAATTGTATTTGATAATTTTCTATGAATTGGCATTGTTTTGTTAAAATTGCGAACGCCCAAAACAAAATCACACTTACTATCAGTTTCTAAAAAATTTGTTATATACTTTGGATCATGTTGGAAATCTGCATCAATAACAATAGCATGGGATACATCTAAACGATTTTTTGCATGAGTAAAAGCAATTTTTAATGAATAACCCTTCCCCATGTTCTTTTCATTAACAAGAAGTTGAGTATTATCTGGTAACTTATTTTGCTTAACAGGAGGATCAGAACCATCATCCACAACTAATATTGGAATAGATGTGCACTTCTCTAATGTACGTGTTAGTTCGTAAATAGTATCTTCTTCATTATAGGCAGGGATAATTAAAATAGGTTTCATTTTGGAGTTTAAAAAACCTCGATTAAACGAGGTTTAGTCTTGTCGGAACGGTCAGATTTGAACTGACGACCCCTTGACCCCCAGTCAAGTGCGCTACCGGACTACGCCACGTCCCGATTCATGTTAATCCTTGAATTCATCAATGACATTTAATAATTCAGTTAAACTTTTTTTAAGATCTTTAAGAAGATTTACATCAAGATTGGATGATAATTTTACAATTTTTTGTACGGATTTATCAGCCTTGGTATTTACATCTTCCATATCTTTGAAATATTGTTTCGCACCTTTAATAGTGAACTTTTTTTCATACAACAAAGTTTTAATTTGATTTATTAGTTGTATATCGGATTTTCTATATGTTCTATTCCCTGCTTTATTTTTAGCTGGCTTTAGTGAAGGAAATTCTGTTTCCCAATACCTAAGAACGTATTGTTTTAAATTAGTAATCTCACTTACTTCTCCAATTGAATAATATAATTTTTTTATTTCCTTAGCTCTCATGTTTAAAATCCTCTAAATAACATATAAAGTATAACTTTAACTTAACTATGTAAAGACATAATTTCAAAGAAATTCTTTTGCTCCTATTGTACCTTTAGAACAAAAGTGAATTATATTCTCTTTTATAGTTTCATATTTAGAATTATGTAATTTTCTAATAATAGAACGGTTATTATCAATGCTATACATACTTGATCTAAGATAGATGTTAATATTTGAGTTAAAATTCTTTATAGATTTTTTAGAATTTTGATGCAAAAAAAGATTCTCAAAACCGAGCTTTTCTAAAACTTGTATTAAGTTTGGATGCAAAATTCCAAACGGAGGTGTGTAAGACTTCACTTTCTTATTTGATATATTTTCAAGAATTTCCATAGAGCATTGAATATCATATTCTAGTTCTTTTATACTATATTTTGAATTACTAATATGAAAATGGCCATGTGAGCCTATTTCCCACCCTGAGTTTGCTAATTTAGTGATTTGGTTAGGATTTAAATGTTGTGTTTTATTTTGTTTAAAATTCACATCCCAGCTTGAATATTTAGCCAAATAATTTGTAATTGGAAAAACAATCACTTGAATTTTGTAATTCTGAAGTATGGGAAATGCATTTAAATAAATGTCCTCATACCCATCATCAAATGTTATAAAGATGCGTTCTGAAAATGAGTGTTTTAGAAAGGAATCAAGATGATTTTTGAATCTAGCAATAGAAACATTATTTAAACCTACCATCAAATGATTTGACACATGATGGTAGGTAAAATACTTCTTTACAGCAGATTCCTTGTTAAGAAATTGCAATTTCTGGTTTAGTGTAATCTAAATTAAATGCATCAGATACTCCTTGATGCGTTACTTTACCTTTAAAAATATTTAAACCAGAAAGTAATGAAGTAGATTCTGTCAATGCTTTTCTATATCCGTTATTTGCAATCATTTTAATGTACGGATAAGTTGTATTTGCCAAAGCAATGGTAGAAGTATAAGGTACTGCACCTGGCATATTTGCAACACAATAGTGAATTATGTCTGAAACCTTATATATTGGGTCTTCATGCGTGGTTGGATGACACGTTTCCACGCAACCTCCTTGATCTACAGCAACATCAACAATTACAGATCCGGAAGACATTAAGGCTAGCATATCTTTAGTTACCAAGTTTGGAGCTTTCGCACCGACAACTAATACTGCACCAATTAATAAATCTGTCTTAGGAAGTAAGTCCAAGATAGTATGTTTATTGGAATACAAAGTAATAACATTGGCTGGCATTATATCATCTAGATATTTTAACCTATTCGCGCTAATATCAAGTATATACACTTTTGCACCTAGACCCGCAGCAAGTTTTGCAGCATTCATGCCAACAATTCCACCACCCAACACAGTAACCGTGGCAGGCTCTACACCAGGAACTCCACTTAATAATTTACCGATTCCACCAACACTGCCTTCAAGGCACTTTGCACCGTTTTGAACAGCCATTCTTCCAGCAACTTCACTCATTGGAATTAAGAGAGGTAATTGGTTTCCAACTTGTACAGTTTCATATGCAATTGCAATAGATTTAGATTTAATTATACCTCTAGTTAAACCTTCATCAGCTGCAAAATGGAAGTATGTAAAAACAATTTGATTTTCACGAATCATTTTTACTTCTACTGGTTGTGGTTCTTTGACTTTTATGATCATATCTGCAGTTTTAAAAATTTCTACTGCAGTTTGAATTATTTCTGCACCTGCTTTTGAATAATCTTCGTTTGTAAAGCCACTGCCAATACCAGCATTATTTTCAATGAGTACTTTATGGCCTAATGCTGTGAGTTCTTCAACGCCAAAAGGTATCATAGAAACTCTGTTTTCATTATTTTTTATTTCTTTTGGTATTCCAATTATCATAAAAACACCTTTTTAATAATAGATTATTGTTTTTTTGATGCCTTTTCAGGTTTTGGAAGAAGTGCTTTCATGCTTAAGCTGATTCTGTTTTTATCATCAACTTTTAGCAGTTTAACTTTTACTTCTTGACCTTCCTTTACAACATCCTCCACTTTGTTTGTTCTTTCCCACTGGAGTTCTGAAACATGCACTAATCCATCTTTACCTGGAGCTAACCTAACAAATGCCCCAAATTCCATTATTTTAACAACTTCACCTTCATATACTTCACCCGGTGTTAAAACCATACTATATGATTCAATAAGTGAAACTACTGCTTTAATACTTTCAGAATCTTGAGCTAAAACGATACATAACCCATCCTCTTCAACATTCACTTCGCATTCATATTCTTCACATACAGCTTTTATATTTTTTCCACCAGGGCCAATAAAATCACCAATTTTATCAACTGGTAGTTTTGCTTTGCCAACCTTTGGAGCATGTTTTGACAATTCTTCTCTAGGTTGTGACATGCATTTATCCATTTCGCCCAATATATGAAGTCTTGCCTCTTTTGCTTGATACAAAGCTTTTGTCATTAAATCAATTGGAAGACCATCGATTTTTAAATCCATTTGAATCGCTGATATTCCATCTTTTGTACCAGCAACTTTGAAATCCATATCACCTAAATGATCTTCTGTTCCTAATATGTCTGTAAGGATTGCATAATTATTCTCATCTTCAAGCACCAAACCCATTGCAACACCTGCTATCGGATTCTTAATTGGAACCCCAGCATCCATAAGTGCCATTACACCTCCACACACAGTGGCCATAGATGATGAACCATTTGATTCCAACACTTCTGATACAATTCGAATTGTATAAGGAAAGTCTTCAAAATCTGGCAATACACCACGGATTGAACGTTCTGCTAAATTACCATGTCCTACCTCTCTTCGAGATAATCCAAATCTCATACGTGCTTCACCCACACTAAATGAAGGGAAATTATAATGCAACATATGCTTTCTATAAGATAAGCCAGAGATATCATCTATCATTTGTTCATCTCGTTTCCCACCTAATGTAACTGTAGCAAGTGCTTGAGTTTCACCTCGAGTAAACAAGGAAGAACCGTGTGTTCTTGGCAATACTGACGTTTCAATATCAATTGCTCTTACAGTATTAAGGTCTCTTCCATCTGCACGAGTACCAGCAAGTGTTCTTGAGCGTAAATCGTCTGTGATCAAATCATCAACGTATGATTTGATTTTACCTATATCATCAGGAAATTCCTCTTTTAGCTGTTCACATACTTCTTCTTTAAAAAATCGAATATCATCATATCTATCAGCTTTGACTTTTGGGTCATTCAGAGGTGAAATTTTACCTTCTACAGCTTTATCAACTGCAGAATTCAACTCTGTATTTACGATAGGTACTTTTACTTCTCTTTTATTTTTCCCACATTCTTTTACAAGTTCTTCTTGTAAGGCTATAATGTCCTTTATTACTTCAAATGCATATTGCATTGCAGATAAAAAATCATCTTCTGAAATAAAATCTGCTTCTCCTTCAACCATAACAATTGAATCGGATGTTCCTGAAACAATAATTTCCATATCACTTTCTTCTATTTGAGAAAGTAATGGATTTACAACAAATTGTCCATCAATACGCCCAACTCTAACAGTGGCTACGGGACCTTCCCATGGCACATCTGAAATTGCAAGTGCTGCAGATGCAGCAATAGTGCCTAAAACATCTCCTTGATTTTCATCATCAAAAGACAACACATTTATAAACACTTGTGTTTCAGCATTAAACCCTTTTGGGAATAATGGTCGAAGCGGCCTATCTGTTAAACGAGAAGCAATTATTTCTTTTTCGCTTGGTCGAGCTTCACGTTTGAAAAATCCACCAGGAATTCTACCTGAAGCATAAAATTTTTCTCTATATTCAACGGAAAGTGGGAAAAATCCCCTGTCTTCGCCTTCTTCTTTATTTGATGTGGCGGTAGCGAGCAGCACAGTTTCACCATAGGTTAATAGTATTGAACCACTTGCTTGTTTAGCCATACGTCCAGTTTCGATTGTCAAAGTTCTACCTGACAACTCCATTCTTTTTCTTATCATTTTTCTTCTTTCTTCTTTTCTTATTTTCTTATTTTTAATTTTTCAATAAACTCTTTATATTGAGCTGGTCTTTGCGCCTTAATATATTTCAGTAGTTTTCTTCGTTTTGAAACCAAACCTAGTAATCCTCGTCTACCAGAATGATCCTTTTTATTCGCTTTTAAATGCTCAGTGATATTGTTTATTTTTTCTGTCAAAATTGCAACTTGTGATTCAGCTGAACCTGAATCTTTACTATTTTTCCCGAAAGTTTCTATTATTTCTGCTTTTTTGTCTTGATCAATTGACATCTTTTCTCCTTTAACACCTATTGTATTCTAAACAATTTTCTTTATCTTTTATTAATTGTTCTTTTAAATATATCTCATTTTCAAATTTTTTCTCTTTTCTTAGTTGACAATTGAATATAATAGTTAGTTTTTCTCCATAAATACTCAAATTATCTTTATCAAAAATATGAACTTCAATTGTACGATTATTTTTATTCTTGAAAGTTGGACGAACTCCAATATTGCACATCCCATAGAACAGTGAATTTTCAAGTTTAACTTGAACACAGTAAACCCCATTTGCGGGTATTAACTTATTTGGATTAGATGGTTCTAAATTAGCCGTAGGAAATCCAATCTTTTTTCCCCTTTTATCACCATGAATAACTGTGCCAGATATTTCATAATCCCATCCAAGATATGAATTTGCAGTTGAAATATCGCCATCAAAAATACAGTTTCTAATCTCTGTACTGCTTATTGTTTGACTATGTAAACTATACTCATCTATTACGTGGACTTTATAATTATAGGTGTTGCTTTGCTGTACTAATAATTTATAATCACCTTGCCCTTGCTTGCCAAAATGATGATTGAAACCAATTACCACATCTGTTGGTGAAAAAATATCAACTAAAATATTCTTAAGAAAATCTTCTGGATTCATTTCAGAAAACTCTTTGGTGAATGGGATGTTGACAAGAATATCAATTTTTTCTTTTTCTAATATTTCACTTTTTTTGGATTCATCTAGTAATAAATAATGAGATTCTATTTTAGATTGATTTAAGACAGATTTAGGATGTGGGTTGAATGTTATAACAACACTATTTACATTTTTTTCTTTTGCAATTTGAGTTGTTAATTTTAACAACTGCATATGGCCAAGATGCAGTCCGTCAAAACTGCCAATTGTTATGACTGAAGAATCAAACTTTGGAAGTGTTTCTATGCTGCTGTAGACAACCACTCTTCAATACTTTCAATTTTTAATGCTTGTTTTTCTGAAAAATCACCAATCTTTGTTCTTTTAAGTTTTACCAAATGACCACATGAATTCATTTTTTTTGCTATATCGCTACCTAAAGTTCTTACATAAGTACCACGCCCGCATAAAACTTTAAACTCAATAAAATCTATTCCATAATCCAGTAATGTAATATCGTAAATATTGATTTTCCTTGGTTTTCTTTCTACTTCAATACCTTTCCTTGCTAAAGAATACAATCTTTGTCCTTTATGCTTTAATGCTGAGTACATAGGTGGAATTTGTTCAATTTCACCTAAAAACATATTTAACACATTTTTAATTTGATTTTCACTAAATATCTTGGGCTTAATTGCATCAGTAACGTTACCAGTTATATCTTGTGTATCGGTTTCTGTACCTAACTTTATTTTTGCAATGTATTCTTTTTTTAATGACATCAACTTTTCAACTTTTTTCGTTGCTTTTCCAATACAAATTAAAAGCAGACCTTCTGCAAAAGGATCTAAAGTTCCAGCATGCCCAACCTTGACAGGTTTAACTTTACTTTTGATTTTTTTAACTACATCAAAAGATGTCCAATCTATTGGCTTCCAAACGGGTAAAATAGCTTGAGTAACTCTAGACATTTTCTTCTTCTTTTTGAATAGAATGTAAAATTGTATTAATTTTTTCTGCTTTCTTCAAAGAGTCATCATAATGAAAAGTAAGTTTTGGTACAAATTTAGAGTTTAAATTATTTCCTAAATGAAATCTAATAGTCTTGGTAAAGGTTTTAATTTTTTGTAATAATTCTTCTGAATCAATTTTGCTATCTAAAAAACTCAGACTTATTTTAGCCAACTGCAAGTCCTTCGATATTTCAACTTTAGAAACCGTAATAATTCCAGAATTTTTAATATCTATCTGAGAAATAAAAATATTACCAATAATTTGACGAATCTCATCAGCCATTCTTTCAGAACGCTTGTATGGTTTGCTAGAGTATTGTTTTATGCCAATGTCCTCTTCACTTCTTTTATTTCATATACTTCAATAACATCTTGTTCTTCAAATGTGTTAAATCCTTGAACACCAATTCCGCATTCATAACCTTCTGCAACCTCAGCCACATCATCTTTGAATCTTTTTAAAGATGTTAGCTTTCCTTCATGTATGACTTCATTGTTTCGACTTACTCTTAAAAGCGCATTACGTATTGCTTTACCTTTTGTTATGTAACACCCTGCAATTACGCCTAGTTTAGGAACTTTAAATTTCATTCTTACTTCTGCGTAACCTATAGGGGTCTCTATTTTTTCAGGTTCTAATAATCCCTCTAGTGCTAATTTAATTTCTTTAATTGCTTCATAAATAATTGAATAATGTCTAATATCAATTCCCAATTTTTTAGCCAAACTTCGTGCCTCACTTGAAGAATTTACATTGAAGGCAACTATGATTGCATTTGAAGCAGATGCAAGTGTGATATCATTCTCAGTAATCATACCTACGGAACGATGTAAAATTTTAATAGATACCTCGTCGGTTGACAAGCCCATAAGTGAGTCACTTAGCGCTTCTATTGAACCATCTACATCACCCTTAATAATAATATCCAATTCCTGTAATGCACCGGCAGATATTTGTTTACCTATTTGATCAAGCGTTAATTTTCTAAACCTACGTTGTTCAGCTTCACGCTTTAGCTGTGATCGTTCTAGTGCAATCTTTTTTGCTTCTCGTTCATCTTCAAATACTGTAAATACTTCGCCCGCATTCGGAACATCAGTAAAACCTAGAATCTGAACGGGATCTGCCGGGAATGCTTCATCTATTTTAGCATTTCGTTCATTCAACATAGCTCTTACTCGGCTACATTGCGTACCGCAT
>CAZCRK010000008.1:0-4032 GCA_964501035.1 uncultured bacterium | reverse complement strand
TTTAGCATTTCGTTCATTCAACATAGCTCTTACTCGGCTACATTGCGTACCGCATACAAATATGTCACCTAATTTCAAAGTTCCTTTTTGAATTAGTACAGTTGCAATAGAGCCGCGGCCTTTATCAAGTCTAGACTCGACTACAACACCCTTTGCGTTGGTATCTTTATTTGCTTTTAAATCAAGCATATCTGCTTCAAGTAGAACTTTTTCCATTAAATCGTCTACACCCTGTCCTGTTTTGGCAGATATTTCTGCTGACTGATATTTTCCACCCCAATCCTCAACCAAGAAGTTTCTCTCTGACAACTCTTTTCGAATCTTTTCAGGATCAGATTGCGGTCTATCAACTTTATTAATTGCAATTACAATGGGTACACCTGCAGCTTTTGCATGATCTAATGCTTCTATGGTTTGTGGCATTACCCCATCATCAGCAGCTACTATTATAATAACCAAGTCTGTTACTTGAGCTCCTCTAGCTCGCATCGCTGTAAAAGCTGCATGACCCGGAGTATCGATAAAAGTAATTTTCTTACCATTTTTAAGCATAACTTCATATGCACCAATATGTTGAGTAATTCCACCTGCCTCACCAGCTATCACGTTCGTATCTCTTACATAATCTAACAATGAAGTTTTACCATGATCAACATGCCCCATTATGGTTACAACGGGCGGTCGAGGTGTTGCATTTTGAATATCTTCTTCGCTCTCTCCTGCTTCAACTTCTTCTTCAGCGTATTCTTTTACGGTTTCTACTTCAAAATCGAACTCATCAGCTACCATTATTATCGTTTCCATTTCAAGTCTTTGATTGATAGTAACCATCAATCCAAGACCCATACATACCATAATAACGTCTTGAACTTTAACGTTCATAGACTGAGCAAGCTCATCAACAGTAGTGAATTCAGGAACTTTTATAATATTTTTAACTTCAATTGGAGAATTTTCACTAGAATCAACTTTTTTCTTTGCTTTCTTCTTTGTTTTTTTACCAAATGAAGGCAAAGGTTGCTTAAGCGATGCAGGTGTAACTTTAGTATCTTTTTTAGGTTTACTTTTTTTAGATTGATTAATTTTATCTGCTATCGCAGATACGTCAATCTTCCTTAGCTTTCTAGGTTTAGGTATAGTTTCTGGCTGTTTTTCTTCCTTGATAAGTTTTGGTTTCGGTTTCTTTTTGTCCTCTACCTTGCGTTTTTTTCGCTCAATTTCTTTTTCTTTTTGAATCTGAAGACTTTTTTTCTCTTCGTCAGTCGCTTTTCGCAAAACCTTTAAACCTACTTGCAAATCTTTCTTTTTTTGATTAGGTTTATCTAATGCTTCTGTTACTTGAGGTTTTAATTGTTCATCATTTTCAGGCGGTGATTCAACTGTTTCAGACTGTACTGGTTTTGCTTTGGCTTCAATTTCAGGTTTATTTTTTGCCAGTTTATCTTTGGCTTGCCGTAACTTGCTTGTTAAAGATAAGTCATCTTTAACTGAAGGTAGAATTTTTCTAGGTTTTACAGGTTCGGTTTTTTGGATTTCTCTTTTTTTCTCAACAACTGCTTTTCGCGCTTGTTCTTTCCTATGACGCTCTATCTGTTGCTTTTCCTTGGAAAATTCTGTTAGTATTTTATCATAAATTTCATGATCCACAGGTGTCATGTGGCTTGACACAGCTATGCCTTCACCTTTCAAGAAATTCATTATCTCTAAATGAGATATATTTAATTCTTTGGCAATATGAAAAATAAACTTCTTTTTTGTATTTTCAGGCATCTACTCTTGAATTCCCTATTGATTTTCACTTTCAGAAGCATCTAGCTGAACTTCAGAGTCTGTGATTATTTTTGATATTTTTTCTATAGTCTTGGTACCAATTCCTCTTAAAGATAACAAATCATCACGATCACAGTCTAAGAAATCATCACCAGTATGAATTTCAAGCGAAGCTAAAGATTCAAGTTGAGTAGCCGTAATACCGCTTAATTCATCAAGATACACCACTTGTTTTTGATTGCCATCATAATCTGAACGTTTTACAGCATCAATTGAGTAACCAGTAACTTCACTTGACAACTTAATATTATGACCATTTCTGCCAATTGCAATAGGTAGTTCTTCATCTTCAAAAACAGCTACAACAAACGGTCTTTCTTCGTCAATGTATAAGTTTACTGGCTTTGCAGGAGCTAAAGCTCTAGTTATTAATATTTCGGGCTGCTCACTCCAATTGATTATATCTATTTTTTCGCCATTTAATTCACGTACAATAGATTGAATTCGACTTCCTCTCATTCCCACACATGCACCAACTGCATCAATCCTTCTATCAGAAGAAAAAACAACAACCTTACTTCTATCTCCGGGAATTCTTGAAATTGCCTTGATTTCTATAACACCATCTTCAATTTCAGGAATTTCTTTTTCAAACAATCGTTCTAAAAAGGAATTGTCGCTTCTTGATAATATAATTTCTGGACCTCGTGATGTAAATTCTACATTTTTAATAATTGCACGAACCGAACCTCCTCTTCGATATCTATCATTTGGAATTTGTTCAGTCTTTGGCAATACCAATTCAATTTTATTTTCTGAAGAAACAAATACTCTATCTCGTTGGATCTGGTGTACGTGACCTGAAAATATTTCTCCAATTTTGTTTTTATATGAGTCATAGATTGATTGTTTTTCAATGTCGCGAATTTTTTGTGCTAAATGTTGTTTTGCAGTATTGATTAATCTTCGGCCAAAATCTGAAGGATCTAGTATTTCAATAAATGGATCACCTGCTTCTAAAATTTTTTCTACTTTTTTAGCATCCTCAACACTAATCTCAACAACAGGATCCAATACTTCTTCAACAACAATTTTTTCTTGGTAAATTTCTATTTCACCTTTTTCCATATTAACAATAACACTGAAGTTTTCATAATCTTCTCCGTATTTTTTTAATATCAGAGTCATAAACAAATCTTCAATAATTGTACTTAGATTTGTTCTGTCAATATTTTTTTCCTTAGCTACATCGCTAAAAGCTTCTATTATACTTTTATTAATCAAGTTGCTTCTCCTATTTACAAGTCAACTGTTTTGATCTACAAATAATTATACCTAACATAAAGAAAGTGGGGTTTGAACCCCACTTTCTCGACCATATAATTTAGTAATATTTTAATTTTTAGTCCAAGAGTTTAATCATTTAAATAAAACTGTAATTCTGCTTGATACTCTTCAGCTATATTTTTTTCATTAAATGCAATATCTTCATCTGACAACAATTCCAAAATAGTTGATTTTGCATCTTCATAATCACCAAGCTTTATTTGACAAAACACACTAGATAATAAGTTTTGATGTTTTTGAGTTTTAGAAGAAGAAATGCTGGATGCTTTAACAAAACTATTATTTGCAGAACTGAAATCATTTTGATTTAATGCTATCATACCTTTTACCTGAAGAATAGATGATTCAAGAATATTATCTTCTGCATTATTATTAAAAGCATTAACTAGTTCATTAATTTTTTCAAGATCATTGTTTCGAATAGCTTCCTGTAAAAGCATAATAGTTGCATGGTCTGCTGCTTTTGAAGCGGAGTAATTATCAAGTACCATTTGCAAGTTTGCAAGTGCATTGCTTGACTCGTTATCAATAAAACTGTTTTGAGCTTTTCCAGATAGACTAGAGGCTAACTCTTCGTTTGCCTTCGCAGTTGTGTTAAAATATCCAATTGCTGTAATAATGATTGCTAAAACAATAACACCTTGAATGAAATATTGTTTCTGTTCTTTGATGTATCCAACAGATTCAATAATTTTTTGAAGTATTGGATCTCGCTTTAATTCATTTTTCATAAAATACCTTCCTTTTTTTCTTGTACCCTCTACAGGAATCGAACCTGTATCTAAGGTTTAGGAAACCTTTGTTCTATCCGTTGAACTAAGAGGGCTCATCATACAAAATAATGAGCAATTATAGTCAAGAAAATTAAAATTTAAAGGAATCGTAATCCAATAATTATTTTATGATAGTGAATTT
>CAZCRK010000007.1:0-45249 GCA_964501035.1 uncultured bacterium | reverse complement strand
ATTGACTCTACTGTATTAGAATTGATGACTCATACCCAAAACAATGTTTTTGGCAATCCATCAAGTGTACACAGATTTGGGCAAGAGGCTAAAGCCGTTGTTGAAAGAGCACGAAAACAAGTCGCAAAATCATTACAAGCAAATTCATCAGAAATTATTTTTACAAGTGGTGGATCAGAATCTAATAATATTGTTTTACAAAATACATTAAAATCTGGTGACCATTTTGTCACATCTTCGTTTGAACATCCATCCATATTAAACACTGCAAGATTTCTAGAAAGTAAAGGAGTTGAAACAACTCTGGTTTCACCTAGTAGTGATGGAAGCATTGATGAAAAATATGTATTCAAAGCGTGTAAATCAAATACAAAACTTATTTCAATTATGGGTGTTAATAATGAGCTTGGGACTATAAATCCAATTCGGGAAATTGGTGAGTTTTGTAGGAATAATGATATTTTATTTCATTCTGATTTAGTTCAAATGTTTGGAAAATCCTCTTTTGAAGTATCAAAAACTCCTATAGATTTTATAAGTTTAGCAGGACATAAAATTTATGGGCCAAAAGGTGTTGGGGTTCTTTATCTTCGAAATGGTATGAATCTCCCACCCCTTATATATGGTGGAGGTCAAGAAAGCAATCTTAGAGCGGGTACAGAAAATGTGGACGCTATTGCAGGTTTTGGATTAGCTTCTGAACTTGCAATTGTAAATATTGAAAACAATACAAACCATGTAAAACATATTGAAAATCACTTTTTGTCTGTATTAGAAAAATCAGGCGTCCAATTTAAGTTAAATGGAAAAAATAGGGTTCCAGGAATTTGTAATCTTACCTTTTATGGTGTAAATGGTCAATCTCTTTTGATAAATTTGGATATTCAGGGAATCGCTATTTCATTTGGATCCGCATGTTCATCCGGCTCTATGAAAGCATCAAAGACATTACTAGAAATTGGAATGAGCGAAAGTGACGCACTTAATACTGTCAGAATTTCTTTTGGCAAACATCACTCAATTGAAGAAGTTGAGATGGTTGCAAACGCAGTTTCAAATCAAGTACAAATGATATTATCAGATGGCTGATAAAGTACTCGTAGCAATGTCAGGAGGTGTGGACAGCTCTGTTGCCTTGATTAAAATTATCGAACAAGGATATGAACCTATTGGTGTAACCATGAAACTATGGGATTACAACGATGTTGGTGGAAATTTAGTCAACGAAACTAATTGTTGTTCTGTCGAATCTATAAACACAGCAAAACTTGTTTGCGATAAAATGGGATTCCCGCACTACACTTTGGATTTTACTGGTGTTTTTAAAGAAACTGTCGTTGAAAACTTTGTATCTGAATACCTATCAGGCAGAACTCCAAATCCTTGTGTGCGGTGCAATTCGTTTGTTAAATGGGATGCATTTATTCAACAAGCTGACCAATTGGGTGCGAAGTATATTTCAACGGGACATTATGCTCAAATTGAAGAAATTGGTGATGAATATTCTCTGTTAAAAGGTGTTGACCCTGTAAAAGATCAAGCTTATGTGTTATGGGGTATTCCTAAGGAAACATTATCAAGAACATTATTACCTTTAGGTGGATTACATAAAACTGAAGTTCGCGAAATTGCTAGAAAACACAATTTAGAATCTGCAGAAACCCCAGAAAGTATGGAAATTTGCTTCGTAGCAGATAATAATTACAAACGATTTCTCTCTGAGTATTCTCCAAATGAAATAGATAAAATAGGCGAAGGAAATATTGTAAATG
Source organism: uncultured bacterium (assembly GCA_964501035.1). Taxonomy (GTDB): domain Bacteria; phylum Fidelibacterota; class Marinisomatia; order SCGC-AAA003-L08; family D37C17; genus CAYNTS01. The sequence goes on along the minus strand of CAZCRK010000007.1, from coordinate 43,477 downwards.
AAAATGGGAAAACTCTTGGAAAACATTCTGGTTTTACTGACTACACCGTTGGACAAAGAAAGGGGTTAGGGCTATCATTTCCTGAACCCAGATATGTAAAAGAGATTAACCCTGAAAATAATCAAATTGTAGTGGGAGAAAAAAACTCATTATATTCTGAATCATGTAATGTGAAACATCTAAATTGGTTGATTGATAATCCTGATTTTCCGTCAGATATTCAATGCCAAATTAGATATAATAGTACTGCTGTAAATTGTACAATTTCTAAAAAAGAACATATAATTTCCGTTGTATTCAAGGAACCTCAATTAGCTGTAACTCCGGGTCAATCAATTGTGTTCTATGACAAAGATCGTGTTTTAGGAGGAGGAATTATTGAACTATCATAACACACATTTAGCTGTAATTATTTTGGCTGCTGGTAAGGGTACTCGGATGGAATCTGACCTACCTAAAGTACTTCATTCTATTGGTGGAGAACCTATGTTAAAGCGAGTTATAGATGTTGCCAGAAATTTAGGTGCCCAAAAAATAATCCCCGTTATTGGTTATCAATATGAAATGGTTCAAAATGCTCTCAAGAATGAAACGTTAGATTTTGCTTTTCAGCTAGAACAAAACGGAACGGGTCATGCTGTGAATCAATGTAGAGCCATCATGTCCAATTTTGAAGGTAATGTTTTAATTTTATCCGGAGATGTACCATTGATAAGTATTAAAACATTAAAAAAATTAATACAGACTCATTCAACTTCGGATGCATCAGCTACTTTACTGACTGCTGATTTTGATGATCCAACAGGTTATGGACGAGTTGTTCGAAACAAAAATGAACATTTTGAAAAAATCGTTGAACATAAAGATGCATCAGACGAAGAAAAAGCAATTACTGAAATAAATGCTGGAATTTATGTTTTCGATTCAAAATTATTGTTTAAACTTTTACCACAAGTTCGGAACAATAATGCGCAAGGTGAATATTATTTACCAGATGTTATTCCGATGATAAAAGCAAAAAAATATAAAGTAGCTATTGAAAAAACGGAAAATATTTCCGAAATTCAAGGGGTAAATACGACTGAACAATTGAAAGAACTTGATAATATTTGGAGAAATAGATGAAAAATTTGTTATTTTTGTTGATAGTAAGTACTGTGTTTTGCCAATACAGTCAGCCTTTTCAATCCGAAGAAATAGAGCTTGGATTACAAAATACATCATCTGCATTTTTTGATGAAAATAAATTTACAATGAGTCATGGGCTAACATTTGTTTCATCATTTGGTAACAATGTAAGTGGTTCTACTGGTGTGTTTTCAAACTACATGAATTATCAAATTAATCCGAATATGAAATTGCATGGAAATTTTCACTTGGTTAAACCATCATATTCAATAAATGGCAATCAGTTTCAATCAGAGTTTAATGTTCAATATGATATTGGGTTAGATTATAAATTTTCAGATAATGTATTCTTCAGTTTGCAATTCCGAAACTCAAATGGAAACTATTTTTCAAATAATCAACATCCTTGGGGTAATTAATTTTGGTAAGAAAAATAAAGGGTAAAAGAAACAGAAAAAAGAAACCGTCAAGAGTAAATACTCAAAATATGCTAGCCAATAGTATAATGGGTGTTTTAGTTATCATTGTACTTGGGTTTTTAATCTCCACAATTTCAAGTTTTTCATCTAATGAAAATACTATATCATTTAAGAAAACAAATCTGTCATCATTACTACGTTCAACTCCTTATGAAAAAGAAACGGGTTATAAAATAAAAGTTGAAATTCAAAATGGATGTGGAGTCCCTGGAGCAGCACATTTGTTTACCGATTTCTTAAGAGAAGAAGGGTTTGATGTTGTAAGTTCAACAAATGCATCAAACTTTATGTACCAAAAAACTAAAATTTTACATCATAGTAATGATATTTCAAGAGCTAATGAACTTGCTAGTGCAATTGGTATTTCTGAGAATTTAATTGAAATTGAACAAAATGATTTTCTATTCCACGATTTGACCCTAATAATTGGTAGAAATTATACCACTTTACCTTCCCATGGGAAAGCTGAAAAATTGAATAACCCTCTATAATTGGAATAAAAAATAAAATGACAAACAAACGAGAGCAAGTTATTGCTTCACACGAAATTACTAACCAAATTGCTGAGTTAATGCTGGAACGGAAAGCGAAAGATATAAAAATTATCGATGTTAGAGAATTGACTTCATTAACTGACTATTTTATCATTTGCACATCAGAATCTGACCCTCAATCCAAAGCGATTAGTAGTCATATTGATGATACACTACGTGCAGATGGAATTAAACCATGGCATATTGAAGGGTATCAACATTTAGAGTGGATTTTACTGGACTATGTGAACCTAGTGGTTCATATTTTTAGTAAAGAAGCTAGAGAATATTATGACTTTGAAAGATTATGGGCAGATGCAAAAATTACTGAAATACAGGATGGAAACGAATAATGAAAGATATGTTAATTGATACAATCAATTTAGCATTGTCTAATTTGGAATTTCCTAAAACAAATGTAATTGTTGAATATCCCAAAAATCCTGAACACGGTGATTTTTCTACAAATACTGCCATGTTATTAGCTAAACCATTAGGGAAGTCTCCTCGAGTTATTGCAGAAGAAATTGTTGCAGAGCTGCAACATATGGACTCCAATGCATTTGAAAGTATATCAATTGCTGGACCTGGATTTATAAATTTTACTCTCAATAAAAATACAGTTGTGCAACAGTTGTTAGACATTGTTAACCAAGGAAGCAATTTTGGAAAACAAACAACAGCTAATGGTTTAAAAGTATTGGTAGAATTTGTAAGCGCAAATCCAACAGGACCCTTAACGATTGGACATGGTAGAGGTGCAATGTTGGGTGATACGGTAAGTAATATTCTTGAATGGAATGGTTACAATGTTCAACGTGAATATTACTTCAATAATGCTGGTCGACAGATGAGAGTTTTGGGTGAATCAGTTAGAGCCAGATATTTAGAACTTCAAAATTTAGACTTTGATTTCCCCGAGGGTGGATACGAAGGGGAATATATTCGTGATATAGCACAAAATATCATTGATACACATTCAGATGCGCTCGCAAATGAGTTAAAATCACCAGTATTCAAAGACACAGCAGAATCCATAATTTTTGATGATATAAAATCAACGTTAGCACGGCTCGGGTTGGTTTTTGATTCCTTTTTTAATGAACATACTCTATATGAAAATAATGAAATCTATAAAGTTATCGAAGAATTACGTGACAAAGGGCTGATTTATGAAAAAGATGATGCAACTTGGTTTAAAGGAACTGCTGTAGGTCGTGAAGCAGATAGAGTACTTATCAAAAGTACTGGAGAACCTACATATCGATTGCCAGATATGGCATACCATCGTACTAAATTTGAACGTGGGTTTGATGAAATAGTAGATGTATTTGGTGCAGATCACATGGATGCTTATCCCGATGTTCTTGAAGTGTTAAATCAACTAGGGTATGCATCTGATAAAGTAAATGTACTTATTCACCAATTTGTAACCATATTAAAAGATGGAAAACCAGTTAAAATGTCCACACGCAAGGCAAATTTTATAACTCTTGATGAGTTAATTGATGAAGTTGGTGCGGATGTTGTACGGTACTTTTTCATCATGAGGGGAATGAATTCTCATTTGAATTTTGACTTAGATCTTGCCAAAAATCAATCCGATGAAAACCCAGTGTTCTATCTACAATATGCCCATGCAAGGACTTGCAATATTATAAAAAGAGGTGAAGCATTTGGTCATGCTTTAAATAAAGAAGCAGATTTATCATTACTTACCTCAGAATATGAACATCAATTAATACAAAAATTAGCATTATTCCCTGAAATTATTAAACGAAGTGCACATACCCTTGAACCGCAAGCTATTGCGAACTATTTACATGAGTTATCTGGTGTATTTCATAGATATTATGCAAATGAACGTGTCATTATTGATGATAAACAATTAACTGAGGCTAGACTTGTTTTAGTTGAAGGAAGTCGAATTGTTTTAGCAAATGGTTTACGAATTTTGGGTATTTCTGCTCCAGAGAGGATGTAATGGAAGTTAATACCATATTATTAACCTATTTTACTTTATCTTTTACATCTTTGTTTACATTGATTAATCCAATTGGATTAAGCCCAATATTTTTATCAATGGTGGATCCATACAATGAAAGAGACAGGGTTCTTATTGCTTTCAAAGGTGTAATCACTGCAACTCTCATTTTATTTATGTTTGGAGCATTTGGTCAGCTCATTTTTTCTTTTTTTGGAATAACTATTGATGCTTTTAGGATTGCAGGCGGCATTTTATTCTTCAGAGTGGGAATTGGAATGTTAGAATCTAAGATTTCTCGAACAAGAACAACCCCAAAAGAAGAAGATGAGGCACATTCAAAAAATGAAATTGCTGTAACACCAATAGGAATGCCACTAATAGCGGGTCCTGGGGCAATCACTTCGACGATGATTTTAGCATCTGATGCTCATACTTTAGAACACAAACTTGTTTTGTTTCTTACTATTCTATTGGTAATGATTTTAACATTTACTGTCTTCTTTACTGCAGATAGAATGACGCAACGATTTGGAACAACAGGACTCAGAATTGTTCAGCGAATTATGGGATTACTCCTAATGGTTATTGCAATTCAATTTATTATTAATGGCTTAACTCCTATCATAACAAATTGGTTAAAAGTTAGCCAATATGTCGGATAAGATTTTACTCTATAGTACAGGGCTTGTAATTATAGGTCTGTTTATTTTTAGTATGTTACACCAAAACAACAATATCACAACTGCTACATTTAAAGTAGAAGGTATGCTTGTTAAAGCAGGGTATTTATGATTAGGTTGACCCAATAATATTGAAGATGCTCTGGATGGGCATAAAGGATTAAAATCATATTCATTCAATCCAAAAACATGGGTATTCACTGTTAAGTTCTCTCAGCCAGCTAATTTTGAATCTATTTCTAATATTGTAAATAAAGCTGGTAAGTTTCAGTTACATTCGTGGAAAATAGCAGAAAACACTTCTAGTAAATAAAACATTTTTTTTGTGACAACTGCTACATCATAATTTATCAATAGATATTATATTTCATCTAACTTGAAGGGGGAGATATGATATACTTACTAATACCAAAACAAACACAGGAAGTAAAAAATCAAATAGATGCGGTTGATAAGGAATCAGCAATAAATTATTTTTCTGCGCTATTACATTTAAAACCTGACATTTTATTGAAACTCTATATAATTAGGCAGATTAATAAAAATAATCATTATAAACAGGCTGGTTAGTTAATAATAACCTGAACTAAAAGTATGATATCTTGAATATTAAGTGAACCATCTGAGTTAAGATCACCAGCCCATATCTCATATTCTGATGGGGTATGTGTTTCCGTAATAATATTTACCATTAACACAATATCAATCACATCTATGATTTCATCATTATTTAAATCACCTAAATTACCAAACTGACTTAAACCAACATCACACGCAAGTTCAGAATTCCCGCAATCATTAACACTTTCAACACAGTAAAGATATTCAAACCCATTTTCTACAAATTGATCAACAAATATCGTTGGAGAATCAGCTGTTTGCATCCCCAGAAGAAAAGTATCTCGGTATATTTTATAGGAGGATGTATTTTCTGTAGCATCCCAGGTGACCATAATTTCACCTGATAAATCATTACTTGCTTCTACATTTGTGGGTGAATTAGAAATTCCTTGAGTTGAGCCTGGGTTACACAGCATACCAGAATTTCCACAATTGTTATAAGTGTACACACAATATTCATGACTCTGACCATCTTGAGCATAATAGTCATCATATGTGGTAATATTTGTCCCAACGTCTGCAATTTGTTCTCCATCTCGAGTAATAATTACACCACTTGCTTCACTATCTGATGACCATTGTAAACTTACGTAATCACAAAATTCACTATCAGAAGCTTGGAAAGTTGTTGGAGGGTTTGACACATTGCAATCATAGATAAACTCTAATTTCACCCATTCAACATTATAATTATCTTCAGACCCTATAATGGGTTGAAATGAACCTTCACAGAAAATATTATCTAACATATTTTCAGGTAGAACATATGGGCCATTTACTGTATTTTCAATGCTCAAAGTAGCTTCCCAATCATCGGACCAACCACAACTTGAATTTCTCATTGAAACGGTTGTTTCGGACCATAACGGTAAATCATCACATTGTGATCCTTTTACAGAAACTCGAACCTCAATCAATCCATCATTTTCGGGTGGATTAAACCCCCACCATGCCTCACCATAATAATCCAATGGATCCCACCAATCATCATTGAATCCAATAACTAAGCAATTTGATGCATCTAAACACATACATGATGGATCAACATCCCCACTTGCACCGATATATGTACCACCCCCTTGTGTTTCAGACCAATAATCTCGCGAATCAGTAGCAACATAATTATTTGAAATAATTCGATAATTCTCATCTGTCAGAATATTTTGAATATTTGAAAATTGTGAATAATTTAAAATTCTCTGATAGGATGAGGGTCCAGCAAAAAATTCCAACCCATTAATTGCATTATTCACTAACGTAAGTAAACTATCATTGACTAAATCCAACTGAATTAACATATTTACATTTTGTTCATTATTTTTAGATAATGCATTAACACGTCCATTTTCAACATAATCACGCATTACAATTTTCCTAACAGGTGGGGTGTTTTGATATACCTCTGAATATAAAAACCCAAAACAAAGTAAACATAACATTGCAATATTAATTATTTTCTTCATAGAATAAACTTACACCTTTACCCTTCCTTTTTCAAAATATTTAAATCTAATCTAACAACCCACTTTTTCTGCAAATAATCAATAGCCAAATACCAAGTCAAAATAATAATTGTATCTACGATTATGTATATTGGCCATGGTCCAAAATATCGCTGAATTTCAACTGTTGGAAATCGTAAATCCATAATATTTTGATCGAAAATTAAATTATAATTTGCAATAAAACAAATATATATAATGAGCGCTCTAACAGCTATCCAATATGCATCATGGGATAAACGTCTTTTCTCACTAAATATTAAGTATAGTGTAATGCACAGTGGAATAATATGTTTGAGCCAATATGCTAACCAAATAATGGGAAATTCATCTACATTCGGTAGCGTTTGATTATTAGGTACTAAAAAAGTGAATATATCTCCTGTCCACGCAAAGAACATCGTGATATCTAAAAGGATTTGATTAAATTTTAATAGCAAAATAATAGAAAACAATGCAGTAAAATTACACATCCAAACTTGATAATGTGGGTGAAACGTAAAATTATGATAACTGGTTAGAGCGAAGGATAATACAATAGTAGTTAGCAAAAAGAATTTACCAAATTTTCTTTGTGAAAACGATGCAAGAATAGCCAACATGGAAATTAGAATTAACAGAAAGAAAATCAATTTAATGTTCCAATTCAAATAATCCAACACAATCATTAAACAATGAACCAATATAGAGATAACCATCATATTCAACAACATTTGTAATGGTATGAAGATGCTCTCCAGATGGGTCATGATAACTACCGATTATTTCACCTTTGGAATCAACCTTAATGATAATTCCATATAATGTTGGTTTTGGACGCATCCATTGGGGAGCTACCATCAAAAACTTTTTCAACCATACCGATGGAGAAATTATTGAATCAACTACCCATTTTCTTGGAGATGCTAAAGAAATCCAATATCCCCCATCAGATGCAGGATCAATACCATCTGGAAATCCTGGTAAATTTTCAGAAAAAATATCAATTTCTCCCCTTTTCTTACCAATCAGTGTTAATTGCAACGTCCTATACATAGGTGTTTCATTGATGTATAATATGGATTCATCTTTGGATAACTCCAATCCATTCGGGAAATACAAACTATCAGCTACTTTTCTTAACTCTTTTAATGGAATATCATAACTCCACACACTACCGAGTGGATGATGGAGTAAAATATCATTATAAAATCCATCAAGCCCCTCTAATTGGGTAGCATCGGAGAAATAAACTACATCATTACTAGAAATCACTAAATCATCAATTAGTGAAAACCCTTGAGAATTGCTAACCAAAGTTGATATTTCTCCTTTAGAATTAATAGAAATCAACCCCATTGATTCATGGCAAACAATTAAATTATCATTTGAATCAAACCGTAAACCAAGTGGACGTCCCTCAGTTTTTGCAAAAATATGTAATTCTTCTTTTGAATTGGATTTAAAAATATGTCCGTCTTCATTTGAAATATATAGGTTGCCTTCAGAATCAATGGCAATATCTTCTGGACCTGAAACCTTCCCTTTAAACAAAAGTTCAGCTGTTTGGAGTTTCTCATTTTGTGTCAATACCCCTGTATATTCAGGAGCTTTAACTGGAGAGAATGCGATGGGTTCTTTGTCCAAGATTTGTAAAAATGGTACCCCTATAATTATTGCTATTTGTAATATTGTTTTCAACATTTTCTTTTGATTGCAGTAAATACTGAATCAATTTAGCATGGTTGATGTAAATAATTTTAATCAATTTATACCTTAAATAAATTCTAACATCAATCGTTTGAAACCTCCTAAATTCCCCCTGCTTATATTGGAGAATATTGTGATTAAACGAACACATACTTGCGGTGACTTGCGAAAAACCCATATTGGAGAAACGGTAAGTTTAAATGGTTGGATATCAAAATCTAGAGATTTGGGTGCATTGCGATTTATTGATTTGCGTGACAGATATGGTAAAACACAAATAGTGTTTAATGAAGAAATCAATGCAAATGCTTTCGCACAAGTTAAAAAATTAGGGCTGGAAGATGTAATTGGTATTTCTGGCACTGTCGTCGCTCGGCAAGATGGTGCTGAAAATAAAAATATGGTTACAGGTAACATTGAAGTAGAAGTCACTGATTTAACAGTGTATAATGAATCTGATCCTACACCATTTGATATTAATGATAGAAATTCAGCAATGGAGGACCATCGGTTAAAGTATCGATATTTGGAACTTCGAACTGAAGAGCTACAAAACCACATGGTAATGCGTCATAAGGCAACAATTGAAACGCGCAAGTATCTTTCTGACTCACAATTCATTGAAGTTGAAACTCCAGTTTTAATGAAATCTACACCTGAAGGTGCTCGAGACTTCTTGGTACCTAGCAGAATTCATAAAGGTAAATTTTATGCCCTACCTCAATCACCACAAACCTACAAGCAATTACTTATGGTGTCTGGGTTTGACAGGTACTTTCAAATTGTAAAATGTTTTAGAGATGAAGATTTTAGAGCAGATCGTCAACCGGAGTTTACACAAATTGATATTGAAATGTCATTTGTTACCCAAGATGATATAGTGGAGTTAGGAACACATTTAACACAACACCTTTGGAAACAGACTTTGGATGTTGATTTACCGGATCAGTTTCCAGTTTTTTCATATTATGATGCACTAGAGGCATATGGTTCAGACAAACCTGATACACGATTTGAAATGAAACTGCAAGAATTTGCACCTTTTGTGGAAAAATCTGAGTTTAATGCCTTTAAATCTGTCTTGGATGCTGGTGGTAGAGTGAAAGCTCTTGTCTGTCCTAACGCAGGTAATTATAGTCGAAAAGTAATAGATGAACTCACCGATTTGATGAAAAAGTATTACGGTGCAAAAGGTTTGGCTTGGATGAAAGCTGTCGATGGAAAATTAGATGGAGGAATTAGTAAATTCTTTCCAGAAGATGTTCAATCAGACATTCGTATGCAATGCAAAGTACAAGATGGGGATGTCATTTTTATTGTAGGTGATAGCGCAAAAGTAGTGTTTAATGCTTTGGGGGCATTACGTCTTGAATTAGGCAAACGTGAAAACCTTATCGATGAAAATGCGTGGGCTCCTTTGTGGGTCGTTGACTTCCCACTTGTTGAATGGAATGAAGACAAAAATCGATGGGATGCTTTACATCACCCATTTACCTCACCTCACCCAGATGACCTTGGAATGATGGACACTGATCCAGGTAAAGTACGTTCATTGGGGTATGATATTGTAATGAATGGTTACGAATTAGGTGGTGGTTCCATTCGTATTCACAACAAAGATTTACAAGCAAAAATATTTACCTTATTAGGTATAAGTGATGAAGAAGCTCAAGAGAAATTTGGATTTTTGATGAATGCATTTAAATACGGTGCACCCCCCCATGGTGGCATGGCTTTCGGTTTGGATCGAATTGTAATGTTATTGGTAGGTTCTAATCAAATTAGAGATGTCATTGCATTTCCAAAAACAACATCCGCAATGTCTTTAATGGACAATTCACCTTCCAATGTTGATAGTGAACAATTATCTGAACTTGGACTAGAACTCAAAAAATAATCATTAAAAACAAAACTGGGAGAGCTCCAATATGGAACCCTCCCAGCTTATTGGTGGTATTTTCATACCTCCAGGGGAAAGAAGTCTATTTTCTACCTTCTAACAAATGATCCACTACAGTTGGGTCTGCCAAAGTAGATGTATCACCTAAACTAGAGATGTTATTCTCAGCGATTTTGCGAAGAATACGTCTCATAATCTTTCCAGAGCGTGTTTTTGGAAGTGCAGGAGTAAATTGAACTTTATCCGGAGATGCATGTGGTCCAATTAACTCTCTTACTTTCATACGAATACCTTTTAAAGTGTCATCACAAGGTTCTTCGCCAGCCATCAATGTAACATAGGCATAAATTCCTTGACCTTTCACATCATGAGGAAATCCAACTACAGCCGCTTCAGCAACAGAATCAAAAGCACCAATTGCACCTTCAATTTCTGCAGTACCCAATCGATGTCCAGACACATTTAGCACATCATCTACTCGACCTGTAATCCAATAGTATCCATCTTCATCGCGTTTTGCACCATCACCGGTAAAGTAATATCCAGGATACATTGAAAAATAAGTATCAAAGAATCGTTGATGATCACCATAAATGGTTCGCATTTGCCCAGGCCATGAATGTTTAATGGCAAGTAATCCATCAACTCCATTTCCATCTTTTTCCTTACCTTCTGCATTTAAGATAACAGGTTGAATACCAAAAAATGGCATGGTTGCAGACCCAGGTTTTGTAGCAATTGCTGAAGGAAGTGGAGTAATTAAAATTCCACCCGTTTCAGTTTGCCACCATGTGTCAACAATTGGGCACGTATCATTTCCAACTACATCTTTATACCACATCCACTCTGGCTCTTTAATAGGTTCGCCAACAGTACCCAGTACTTTCAAGGTGGATCTATCCCACTTGGTTACATATTCATCACCTTCACGCATTAGTGCGCGTAGTGCAGTAGGTGCTGTATAGAAAATATTTACTTTATGTTTCTCAACTATTTGCCAAAACCGACCAAAGTCAGGATAATTTGGAACACCTTCAAACATCATGGTTGTTGCTCTATTTGCCATGGGTCCATATACGATGTATGAATGACCAGTAATCCAACCAATATCAGCAGTACACCAATAAATATCTCCTGCTTGATAATCAAAAATGCTCTCATGTGTGTAAGATGCAAAAAGTAGATATCCTGCTGTTGTATGCAATACACCTTTTGGTTTTCCTGTTGAACCAGACGTATAGAGAATAAACAATGGATCTTCTGCATCCATTTGTACAGGTTCACAATCTGATGATACTTTACTTACTTCATCATGCCACCAAACATCTCTACTATCATCCATATTGACATCTTCACCAGTTCGTTTTACAACAAACACTTTTTCAATAGATGGAGTATCTACTAATGCTTTATCTGCATTTGATTTCATTGGAATATTGAGTTTTTTACCACGTACACCCGTATCCTGTGTTACTAAAATCTTACACTCAGAATCATTAATTCTATCACGTAATGCATCGGGTGAAAATGCACCAAACACAATTGAGTGAACCGCACCAATACGAGTACATGCTAACATAGCAACAGATAGTTCAGGTATCATTTGCATGTATAAACAAACTCTATCGCCCTTTTTTACACCATTTGCTTTTAGAACATTTGCAAATCGAGATACTTTTTCGAGCATTTCTTTATAGGAGTAAGATGCATCTTCAGTTGGATCATTGCCTTCCCAAATGAGTGCAGTTTGCTCTCCATGACCAGCATTTATATGCCTATCTAAACAATTGTAAGATACATTGAGTTTACCACCTTCAAACCATTTAATATCTGCGGTATGATAATCACAATTGGAAACTGTGTCCCATTTTTTGTACCATGTTAATCTTTCAGCTTTTTCTGCCCAAAATGCATCCATATTTTCAATGGATTGATTATACGTTTTATTATATGCTTCCAAAGTTGGAATATGTGCAATTTGTGCATCTTTATATTTTGTTTTAATCGCTTTAGGTTCTTGAATCAATTCAGTCATAGGTTTCCCCTTCTTTTTCATTCATTAAGTTACGCAAGTTTTTTAGATTTTCCAAAACTCATTACAAGTGCACCAATTAAGCATGCAATTCCTGCAATTATAAAAGGTGTCATCCAAACGGATGGGTCTGCACTTCCTTGAGCAGAATCTTTGAAAAAACCTGCAATTTGTGGACCTAGAATCCCAGCAACACCATATGCTGTAAACATAAATCCATAGTTTCGTCCAACATTTTTATTCCCAAAATAATCAGCAGTGGCTGCTGGGAATAATGCAAAGTTGCCACCAAAATTAAATCCAATGATACTAGATGCTATTATAAGTCCAATTGCTGACCCAAATAGAATAAATCCGTGATAGATGGATAACATGATTATCCCTTGAAATGTAGTCATAGCAATAATTGCCATGCGTCTTCCAATTTTATCTGAGATAGTTCCCCATATTATTCGACCAAGACCATTTAGAATAGCATACCAAGCCATTGCAGTACCAGCTATTACACCTGCATTGGTTACACCATGATATTCAAGTGCATCAACTCCAAACAATCGTATGCAGTATATAACCATTAATCCAGATAAAGCTGAAAAAATAAACACAGACCAAAGTTTATAAAACTGTGGATTTCGTAACATTGATGAAGATTCAATTTCTTCAACCGTGCTTCCGTTTATACCGGAAGCTGTACCAGGATCCCAACCGTCAGGAACATACCCTTCGGGTGGATTTACCATCACCAAGCTACCGAGTAAAACTAATACGGCAAATGTAATCCCATAAATTATAAATACTGATTGCACACCATTGAGTCCAAACAATTGTGTTGTATGCAGCAGTCCACCAAACCATGACCCTGCCAATTTTACCCAAATAGTTGCGCCAAAACCAAAACCAGCTACAGCAAGTCCAGTTATCATACCTTTCTTATCTGGAAACCATTTCACACCAACTGCAATGGGAACCACATAGGCAAGACCTATTCCAGCTCCACCTAAAATCCCAATGAAGAAAAATTGTGCCCAAAATGTACTTCCAAACAAACCACCCAAGATATAGCCAAGACCGAGGATTATTCCTCCTAACATCGCAACTTTCATAGGTCCTATTTTTACTTGGAGTTTTCCTGCAAGGACCATAACAATAGCAAATGTTGCTAACCCAGCAGAAAATATCCATGCTGTTTGTTGAGCAGAAAATTGAAATAATCCATTGGGGTCTGTTAATAACTTGGTAAATACTGACCACGCATAAATAGCACCCAATGCAAGTTGAATCATGATTGCCCCTACTACAACAAGCCATCGATTTTTAATATTCATAACACCTCATATTTAATCCTTATTTGATTAAAAGATATATTTATCTTATTTTAAATTTACACAATATTAAATAGTTCAAAAAAACAAAATCTTCAATTTTTTATTGGTCAGTATTTATTAATTAAAATGTTGTAATTTTAGCACAATGGGTGAATTTGAAAAATACCAAGGTAAAGAACTGGCATTTCAAAATTTAATGCTACATAGGATACATGAAATCCTATTAGTTGCAAGTCCGTATGATGCATTTATATTGGAAGAAGACGGTCGTTTAACCGAGCAAATCTTACACGAATATTTAGGCATGAATTTGAGTTATGCACCTCGTGTTTGGAATGCTCCTACAGCTCGCAAAGCTATGGATATGTTATCAAAGCGTCCTTTTGATTTAATTATTGTTATGCTTCGTATTTCAGATATGGATCCAATTTCTTTTGGTACACAAATAAAAGCAATTTATCCAAAAAAACCTGTAATTTTACTCACATTTGATGAATCTGAAATAAAGCAATTACCAGATAACTACTCTGATTCCATTGATGATATATTTATTTGGTCTGGAAATGCGAATGTATTTCCAGCAATTATTAAATGTATTGAAGATAAAAAAAATGTAAAACGAGATGTAAAAAAGGGTGATGTTCGGTCCATTATTCTGATTGAAGATACCCCAAGATTTTATTCAATTATCCTTCCCCTTATTTATAAAGAAATTTTATTCCACACAAAACAACTTATTGACAAAAGTTTAAACGATACCCATCGGCTCTTACACATGCGTGGGCGACCCAAAATTTTATTGGCAAATACCTACGAACAAGCAGAAAAATATTTTAAACGCTATCGAGCAAATACCTTGGGAATCATTTCAGATATTCGATTTCCGCATAAAGGGAAATTACAAAAAGATGCAGGTATAGAGTTTGCCCAATTTGTACGATCAATCGATAAAACATTACCTATTTTATTGCATTCTACCGAAGAAAATATTGAGAATAAAGCTTCAAAAGTTAAAGCTTCTTTTTTAAACAAAAATTCTTCTACCTTGTTGCAAGATTTACGAGAATTCATCGTCAATAATTTAGGATTTGGTGATTTTGTGTTTAGGTACCCAGATAATACTGAAATTTCTAAAGCAACATCTGTTCGTGATTTAGTCGAAGTTTTGGAAACACTGGATATGAAATCACTTACTTACCATGCATCAAATAATCATTTTTCAAATTGGTTGGCAGCTCGTGGGGAATTCAAATTAGCAAGTTTTATTCGTCAACTTTCAGATGATGATTTTGATCATCCCGAAGAACGTCGTGAGATGTATATTGACATTATTCGAAATTCACAAAGAAATCTTCAAACAAGCCAGGTTGTGGAATTTGCATCTAGTTCTCACCATCTATCCACTAATTTTTCTCGATTAGGTAAAGGATCATTGGGAGGTAAAGCCCGTGGTTTAGCATTTGCAAATACTATGTTAGCAAAACCGAATTGGAAAGAAAAATTCCCAGATGTAAATATTCGTGTTCCCCATGTAGTCGTGGTCGGTACTGAGGAGTTTGACAATTTCATGGATAAAAATGATCTATGGAATATTGCTCTATCATCGAAACATAATGATGAAATTACGGAAATTTTTCTCAAAGGACGATTATCAAGAGATTTAATTGTCTCCCTAAAATCATATTTAAAGGATGTGCACCATCCCATTGCAGTTCGTTCATCGAGTTTATTGGAAGATTCTCAATATCAACCCCTTGCTGGGATTTATTCCACATATATGCTCCCCAATTGTTCTGAGAATAACAAAGAACGGTTAAGTCAAGTATGTGAAGCAATAAAACGTATTTTTGCCTCAACATTTTTTCAAGAACCAAAAACATTAATGGATAATATCGTACAACGCCACGAAGAAGAGAAAATGGCAGTTATCATTATGGAATTGGTAGGCAAAACCCATAATAATCGATTTTACCCAACATGCAGTGGAGTTGCACAAAGTTATAATTATTATCCCGTATCATACATGCAACGTGAAGAAGGAATTGCCTTTGTAGCACTGGGGTTAGGACGCACCATTGTTGAAGGTGGAAAAGCGCTTCGTTTTTCACCAAAATATCCAGCAATACTGCCACAATTTTATTCGATTAAGGCCACTATAAACAGTTCCCAAAATGACTTTTTTGCATTGGAACTAAACTGTGGTGAAAACCCAATGCGGGATGGTGAACCCAACAACTTAAAACAAAGCAATATTGCTTTGGCAGAAAGTGATGGGGTCCTCAAATGGCTTGGAAGTACGGTATGTTCTCAAGATAATATGATTCGTGACTCACTCAAATATGAAGGAACTCGTGTAATAACATTTGCCCCTATGTTAAAATGGGAAACGTTTCCAATTGCAGACATCATAAATGAAATGCTAGACATGAGCTCCCATGCGTTAGGATGCCCCGTTGAAATTGAGTTTGCTATCAATATATATAATGACCCAGATAAGAAAGATGAATTTTGCTTGCTTCAAATAAAACCTATGGTGATTGGTGGGTTGCAAAATTCAGAATTATTGCTCAAAAGTTCCAATAAAGAACCATTATGCAAGAGCGATATCGTATTGGGAGATGGCATTATTGATTACATCAAGCATATTGTATATGTTGATCCAGAATTATTTGATGTATCCAAAACGCAAGAAATTGCCAGAGAAATAGAAGTATTTAATGATGCATTAGGTACAGAAAATCCGTATTTATTAATAGGTCCAGGTAGATGGGGAACTGCAGACCCTTGGCTGGGTATTCCAGTTACATGGAAGCAAATTTCGCATGCAAAAGTAATCGTTGAGGTTGGCACAGATAAGTTGAATCCTGACCCATCATTTGGAAGCCATTTTTTCCAAAATGTAACCAGCCTTCGAATTGGATATTTCACCATACGAAACCAACATAAACTTGAGAATATTGATTGTGACTGGTTAAAAAAACAATCCGTTAAAGAAAAATCAAAATTCCTAAAACTTATTGAATTAGATTATCCATTATTTGTTCGAATTGATGGTAGATCCGGTGATGGTGTCATATTAAAACCATCTCCCCCAGAGGTTGACATTATGGATGAAGAAGAATCAACAGGGATATAAATAACAACAAATTATCAACCAAAAAAGGGTTCCGTGGAACCCTTTTTCTTAATCTATGATCTATTTAGATTTATTTATACAACACCTTGGTCTAACATAGAATCTGCTACTTTTATGAAACCTGCAATATTTGCACCTTTCACATAGTTAATGAACTCGTCTTCTGTTCCATAGGCAACACACGATTCATGAATGCTTTTCATGATGCCATGTAACTTTTCATCAACTTCTTCTCTACTCCAAGAAAGTCGCATACTGTTTTGACTCATTTCAAGACCGGATACGGCAACACCACCTGCATTGGCTGCTTTACCTGGACCGTATAAGATTTTATTGTCTAAATACACATCAATTGCATCTGGCTCAGATGGCATATTTGCACCTTCGGCAATACAGAAACAACCATTTTTGATGAGCAATTCAGCTTCGGATTTATTGACTTCATTCTGTGTTGCACATGGTAGAGCTACGTCGCACTTGGCTTTCCATGGTCGTTCACCTTCCCAGTATTCAACACCGTCATATTTGTCTGCATATTCTTTAATTCGACCACGTTTCACATTTTTAAGGTCTAGAACATACGCTAATTTTTCAGCATCAATTCCGTTCGGGTCATAAATGGTACCTGCAGAATCAGATAATGTAACCACTTTACCACCAAGGTCATTTACTTTTTCAGTTGCATACTGTGCTACATTACCGGAACCAGATACTGCAACTGTTTTACCCTTCATAGAATCACCACGCATTTGTAGCATTTCTTCCGCAAAATATACGGTTCCATACCCAGTTGCTTCAGGGCGAATTAAACTGCCACCCCAATTTAAACCTTTACCAGTTAACACACCGGTAAATTCATTTCTGAGTCGTTTGTATTGACCAAACATAAAACCAATTTCACGACCACCCACACCAATATCACCTGCAGGCACATCTGTATTTGGACCAATGTGTCGTTGTAGTTCTGTCATAAATGATTGGCAAAAACTTAACACTTCATTATCAGATTTACCTTTTGGATCAAAATCAGAACCTCCTTTACCACCACCCATTGGTAATGTGGTTAGACTATTTTTAAATATTTGTTCAAAGCCCAAAAATTTCAAGATTCCAAGATTTACAGATGGATGAAAGCGTAATCCGCCTTTATATGGTCCAATTGCAGAATTAAATTCTACTCGAAATCCGCGGTTTACTTGAACGTTTCCTCGATCATCACGCCATGGAACTCTAAACATAATGACACGTTCAGGTTCTACAACTCGTTCTAATATTTTCGCATGCATATAATGTGGGTTCTCTTGCAGGTAATCCCAGAGAGATTCTACCACCTCTTTTACTGCTTGATGAAATTCTTCTTGTGCCGGATTCTTTTCAACTACAACCGACATAAATTCGTCAACAGTTTTATACATAATTATTTTCTCCTATAATCATAATGTGTTATCAAAAATCCGCCTAATTGCGAACCACATAAATTACAATATACATAATATTATTTTTTAAGGATTATTTTATCTTATTTTAATTTATTTTCATTGTTTATGTGTGGTTTTTACGAAATGTGATTATTGAAAAATACTCCTTCACTTTTTGGATTGAAACTTCGTAGTTTTTTCATTGAATTTACTATGGCAATTTATACCATCATCTACTAAAAACGGAGGCTTGTTCATGTCGAACATACTGAATTCATTTTTTCTTGTATTATTTTCTACATCTTTATTGCTTGCAAACCCCTTTAAACAACTGAATTATGATTTTTTAAAAACTGATTCTACTGAGGTTAGTGAAAAAGGTGAAAAGCATAAATCCTCAAGAAAATCTTCAGACCCCAAAAAATATAATGAAATTATCAAGGATTGTGAAAAAATTGAAGGATTGTTTACTTTCTATTGGAATCAAGATAAAAATGAAGCATATCTTGCAATAAAACCCGAACAATTTGATATCATTTATTTGGCAGGTCTTACTCGTCAATCTGGTGATGCATATTATTACGACGGTAGTTCCATGATGGGGGAATTTCCATTTGTTTTAAAGAAAATTGGAAACAAAGTGCAATTTATTGAAAAAAATGTATGGTTTCGAGCAGATGAAGACGCAGCAGTATCAAAATCATTAGAAAATAATTTATCTAATTCACTCATCAGTTCTGCAGAAATAAAGAGTAAACCTCATAGTAAAACTGGGGCGGTTTTGGTGGATGCAGATGACTTGTTTTTAAATGATATCGCACATGTTGCTAACCGGCATGGTGGTCGATTTTCATTTGATAAGAAAAATAGCTACTATGATGATTTAAAATCATTTCCCCATAATTCAGAGATTGAAATTACCCTCCATTTTAAAAGTAAAAAAACATCAAATGCATTTACTCTCCCAAGTACACGTAGTATGATGCATCGGTATCATATTAGTTTATCAGAAATCCCAAAGAGCAATTATGAACCCCGTTTAGCAGATGACCGTGTTGGATATTTTTTAACAATGTACCAAGACTACACCAATATGATGCGTGAAAATCCATATATTCGGTACATCAATCGTTGGGATTTAGAAAAAGCAGAGCCTAAACTTGAACTTTCACCACCCAAAAAGCATCTAGTGTATTGGTTAGAAAATACAATTCCTGTTGAGTATCGAGATGCAATCAGAGAGGGAATTTTGGCATGGAATAAAGCGTTTGAAGCAATTGGGATTAAAGATGCAATCATCGTAAAACAAATGCCAGATGATGCTGATTGGGATCCAGCCGATGTGAGATACAATACTATTCGTTGGATGGTTCAACCTGGATCTGGATATGCCGTTGGTCCATCTAGAGCAAATCCATTTACAGGAGAGTTGTATGATGCTGATATTCGGGTAAGTGCAGATTTTGTTCGTGCATTCTATAACGAATATGAAGAATTTGTAACTCCAGTTACAGCTGATGATATAACCAAAATTGCATGGGATGAGCCAGAAATACACCATGATGAACATTGTAATTATTCAAATGAATTACGTGAGCAAATGGGGTTGGGTTGGAGCTATTTAATTTCTAACAATTTAATCCATGGGACTAAAACAGACCTTAAAGACTACGTTCATAAAGGGTTGGTTGATTTACTTATTCATGAAGTGGGACATACCTTAGGATTAAGACATAATTTTAAAGCAAGCTCAATATATAGTGTCGAACAACTTTCAGACCCAGATTTTACTGAAGCACATGGTATAAGTGGTTCAGCAATGGATTATCACCCGGTTTGCTTATTAGATAATGGACATACCATGTTTCAAACTGAACCGGGACCTTATGATATGTGGGCAATCGAGTATGGCTATTCTAATCCTAATGTAAATTCAAGAATAAGCGAAAGTGACTATTTAGAATCGATTGCTGAACGGTCAACTGAACCTCTATTGACCTATGGAACTGACGAAGATACCTATGGTCTTTCATCTCGTGGAATTGACCCTTTAAGTAACACATGGGATATGAGCAATGATCCTATTTTGTATTATGAAAATCAACTTGAATTGGTTGATAAATTGTGGGAAAAGCTGTTAATTGATTTTGAAAAAGAAGATACCCGATATCAAAAAATACGGTCTGTTTTTTCTCAAGGAATCGGAGAGTATAATCGAGCATCATCAACTGCATCAAAATATATAGGTGGGCTCTATATGAGTCGGCATCATGTTGGTGATCCAAATGCCCCTATGCCTTTAACTCCGGTTTCTGCTGATGACCAACGCAGGGCAATGCAATTTATTGGTGATCAAATTTTATCCGAAAGTGCCTTTGATTTCTCTCCTGAACTATTAAATAAACTTGCACCAGAACGGTTTGATGACTTTAAGGGTTCTGTGTGGGGAGTTGATAGAATTGATTATCCGATTCACCGTGTCATTAACTATCTTCAACGCGTTGCATTGTACAGAATTATGAATCCACGTAGAATTGCAAGAGTGCATGATAATGAAATTCGATTTAATGAAGGTGATGATATATTTACAATGAGTGAAATTTTTGATTTTATGAATACAACGATTTGGTCTGAACTTGATAAAAATGAAAACATCAATAGCTTTCGTAGAGAATTACAACGAAATTATGTAGAAATGATGACTCAAATACTCATAGAGTCTGAATCTAATTTTCCTAAAGATGCCCTTTCTCTAACAAGAAGTCATTTAGTTAAGGTGTTTAAACAAATCAAAACTGCACAAAAACGAAAAAATGTGTATAATGCTCAAACAATTGCTCATTTGAAAGATAGTTCACAGAAAATTTACAATGTACTAAAAGCACAAATGATTCTAAACTAAATTTAGGAGGTCTCATGGAAATTGGATTGCTCATAGCTGGTGTTGTACTTGGCATATTCATTGGATATTTAGTCACAAAATCGAAAACCAATCATTCACAAAAAGAAGTTGATTTATCTCAGTACGTTTCAAAAGAATTGTTTGAGGTTGAAAAACAAAATTCTGACCATCTTGAAAAAGAAAATAAAGTTAAAGATTCTGATATTCAATCCTTAATTGGTAAAAATTCGAGCCTAAAAACTGAAATTGATATTGTAAAATCAAACATTGAAGACGAAAAAAAACAATTACAAGTGCAATTCGAAAATTTAGCAAACAAAATTCTAGAAAAAAATTCCCAAAAAATTACTGAACAAAACAAAACTAACATTGATCAAATACTGAAACCCCTAAATGAAAAAATTACATCTTTTGAGAAAACAGTGCATGATAAATATGAAAAAGAAATAGAGGGCAGAGTAAGTTTAGAAGAACAAATTAAACATTTGACACATTTAAATCAGCAAATTAGTAAAGATGCAGATAATTTAACAAAAGCATTGAAAGGTGATTCGAAAACTCAAGGTGATTGGGGAGAATTACAGCTTGAGGGTTTGCTAGCGAATGCTGGTCTTGAAAAAAATATCCACTTTTCAACACAGACATCAATTAAAGATGAAGAGGGAAACCAAAAAAGACCCGATTGTGTTATCAATTTACCAGATGCAAAACATCTCATCATTGATTCAAAAGTTTCACTCACTGCGTATGAAGAATTCTATTCAACCCATGATGATGAGGGTAGTAAAATTTATCTAAAAAAACATATCGATAGTATTAAAAATCATATCAAAGATTTATCCGGGAAAGACTACACAAAATTGTATGGAATTAATTCTCCCGACTATGTGTTAATGTATATTCCTATTGAGCCAGCTCTTACCCTCGCCCTTCAAGAAGACCCTTCAATATTTAAACTTGGGTTAGAAAAGGATATTATTTTGGTGAGTACATCCACTCTTCTTGCAACTCTTCGAACAGTTTCATTTATTTGGCAACAAGAAAATCAAAAGAAAAATGTATTGGAAATTGCTCGACAAAGTGGTGCTCTATATGATAAATTTGTAGGCTTTGTTGAAAATTTGCAAGATATTGATAAACATCTTGAAAAGACTAAAAAATCGTATGATGGCGCAATGAATAAACTAAAAGATGGTCATGGTAATTTAATTGGAAAAGTTGAAACCATTAAAAAATTAGGAGCAAAGGCTAAAAAGAATATCCCAAGTGAACTGCTTCCTGAACTTGAAGAATAGAGTTTTTTTTAATCATGAATAAACTCATTGTCATCCTAGGTCCAACAGCTACAGGAAAAACTAACTTAGCCGTTCAGATAGCTTTAAAGTATGATGCCGAGATAATTTCAGCCGATTCAAGACAGCTGTACCGTGGCATGGATATTGGCACTGGAAAAGATTTAGATGAATATAATGTAAATGGTATTGAAATTCCATATCACATTATTGATACATTAGATCCATCAGAAAATTATAGTGTGTTTCGATTTGCATCTGAATTTCATGCCTGTAAAAATGACATTGAAAACAGGGGGAAGGTTCCAATTCTATGTGGTGGAACTGCGTTATATATTGAATCTGTTTTATTGAACTATGAGATGTCTGATACAAAACCTAACGATGCTCTACGAGAAGGATTAGAGTCACAGTCTTTGGAAGCTTTAACTGCACATTTGAAATCTTTGGATATTGAATTCTATAAATCATGGCCGTGTGATTCAAAACGAAGAGTCATACGGGGTATTGAAATTGCATCAAATCCAGAAAAAGTTTACCCAAATAATACTAAAATTAATTTGAATGATGTCATAGTTTTAGGTGTTGATTATCCAAGAGAGGTGATTCGTGATAGAATTACTAAACGATTAGACTATCGTCTAAATCACGGAATGATTGAAGAAATTGAATCACTTTTGGAAAATGGATTATCTTCAAAAAGATTAGAATATTTTGGGTTAGAATATCGTTGGGTTGGACGATACTTGAATCAAGAAATTGATAAGCAAACGATGTTCGAAAAACTCAATACTGCAATACACCAATTTGCAAAAAGACAGATGACATTTTTTCGAAGAATGCAAAAGAGAGGAATTGAAATCCATTGGATAAAAAATGGAAACTTTCAAGATGCTCTCAAAGTAATTGAACAAAACAAATAATTTTCTTGTCCAAAGTTATTCAAAAATATCTCAAAAAAAGAGCGGTTCTATCACCATGGGGTTTTACTGCTTTACCCAAAAAAACAAATTATAAATTCATCTTCGTTATACCAGCATATTCAGAGTTTGAAAACTTACCCAAAACAATTCAGAGTATCAACCAGCAAAACAAACAGTTGTTAAATGATACCCTCGTTGTGATTGTTGTTAATAATGGAGAAAATTGTATTGATGAGGATTTGCAAAATAACCAAAACACAATTAGCTGGCTTGAAACTTGTGATTCATTAGCAGAGTTAGTTGTAATTGATGCTAGCTCTCATGGAAAAGAAATACCCGACAAACATGTTGGTGTAGGTATGGCTCGTAAAATAGGATTAGATAATGCACTGCTGTATGCCAATGCTGATTCTTTGTTGTGCTGTACCGATGCAGATACTATTTTAGATCCAAACTACTTAACTGAAATAGAAACATTTCAAAAGAAGAGCAAAGCCCAAGCAATCGTAGTTGGATTTTCTCATCAAAAAAGTAAAGATGAGCATGTAAATCTATCAATAAAGAAGTATGAAACATTTTTAGTTGACACTGCAAATTGCATCCAAAAAACAGGTTCTCCTTATGGTTATGTTTCATTAGGGTCGGCTATGGTTTGCATGGCAGAGACATATGCATCTGTCGGTGGTATGCCGAAAAAAAAAGCAACCGAAGATTTTTACTTTCTTCAAGAATGTGCGAAATTCTGTGGGGTACACTCATTAGAGGTTAAATTAGTTCATCCCTCTTCTCGAATATCACACAGGGTATATTTAGGAACAGGTTTTAGAATGAAACAAGCGGATTCAGGTTTTGATGTAAATGAACTTTATTATTCGGACAACTCCTTTAAAATTTTGAAAGATTGGTTAGAAATTGGAATGAATGGATTTTATCAATCTTTAGATGATTTGTTTGATTGTGTTGAAAAAATATCACCTCAATTAAAAAAGTTTATTCAACATGAAAATATAGAAGAAGTTTGGGATGGTTTGCAATCATCTTCCCCATCTAAGCAACATTTCATAAACCAATTTCACCGTTGGTTTGATGGATTAAAGACAATTCGTTTGTTAAAACATTTTTCAAATAAAGCAAACTAAACTTTATTTTGAATACATTCTTAAATGATTGTAAAATCTAAGTCTATATATGTGTAAAACTTATGGCAAATAAAATAACATATCTAAATGGAATTCGCCTTCACAGAACTATCGTAGCTGGGATACATAGTGTAATATCGAGGCAAGACTATTTAAATAAAATTAATGTCTTCCCTGTTCCAGATGGTGATACGGGTACGAATATGGCGTTCACTTTATCAGCAATTATGGAAGGAACTGCCGGTAAAGTTAACTCAAGGGCAGATGACACTCTTACATTAATAGCTGATTCTGCATTAGATGGTGCACGTGGTAATTCTGGCGTAATTTTGGCTCAATTTTTTCAAGGAATGAGCGATGGTGTTTCGGATGTTCGTAGAATGGAACCCCATCATTTTTCCAATGCAATTAAATTTGGATCTGATTATGCACGAGAGGCACTCTCTGAGCCAAGAGAAGGAACTATTCTCACGGTTCTAACAGATTTTTCAAATGAGTTGGTTCGTTTAATTGACAATGGAGTTGATGATTTTATCATACTACTTGAAGGAGGAATTAAAGTTGCTGAAGAATCACTCGCAAATACTCCAAATCTTCTTCCTATTTTAAAAAAATCAGGTGTTGTAGATGCAGGGGGACAGGGATTTGTTGATTTTTTACATGGAATAAATAAATTTATCAAAGATGGTTCAATTAAAGAAATAAATATGGAACTTCCTGAAATTTTTAATTCTGAAGACCCAGTTGCAAATACTGATATCTCCCATGAAAATTTAAAATTTCAATTTTGCACTGAATGTTTAATCGATGGTGACGATATAAATAGAAAAAAACTTCGTGAAGAACTCATGCTAATTGGAGATAGTTTGATTGTAGCTGGTCCAAAAAATAAAGCAAAAATTCATATCCATGTAAATGACCCAGCTGAAATGTTTTCAATATGTGAAAAGTACGGTACAATTAGTGGTCAAAAAGCAGATGATATGCTTCAGCAACAAACTCTTGCTCATGGAGAAAAGCAAAATAATGTAGCAATTGTAACAGATTCTGGTGCTGATATTCCAATGGAGTTGGTGAAAGATGTGCATGTTGTACCTGTTAGATATAGTTTTGGTAACAAGGGCTTTATTGATAAAGTTTCTCAAACTGCAACTGAATTTTATGAGGAATTACGTACAAATCCAAATCATCCTCAAACTTCACAACCTACACCAGGTGATTTCAGAAGACAATATCAGTTTTTATCAACGCATTATAAATCTATTATTTCAATTCACATGCCCAAAACAGTTAGTGGTACGTTTCAATCTGCTGAAAATGCAGCAAAACGAATTCCCGCTTCGAGTGTAACCGTAATGGATGCAATGAATTTATCTGTTGCCCAAGGACTTCTTGTAATACATGCAAGTAAACTAGCAAAAGAAAATGCACCTCATGATAAAATTATTACAGAAATCAATAATACGCGTTCTAAAATTCAATTATTTGCTGGATTAAAAGATCTGTCTTACATAGTCAAGGGCGGAAGAATTCCTAAATTTGTAAAAACTATTGCAGACATATTACATATTCGACCAATTCTTGCTGTTGATGGAACTGGAAAGCTAGGGCCATCTGGAATATTGTATGGTAAGAAAAATATTGCTCAAAAGTTAGGTAAAGTTGTGTTGAATAAATTAGACAATCAAAAGGAATATATTATTTCTGTTGGTCATTGTTACTGTGAAGAAGAAGGTAAAAAGTTACTTGACTCTCTGACAAGTTCTGGTCATAATATAAAAACATCCTATCTATTAGAAGTTGGTGGCGCTTTAGGAGTACATGCAGGACCAGGCGCTTTGGTTGTGGGGGCTCAAGAAGTACAATCATAGACATTATGGATATTTTTATAAAATTACTCGTTAGTTACCTTATTGGCTCAGTTTCAGGTAGTATGGTAATGGGTAAAATCAAGCATGTTGATATTCGTACAATGGGTAGCGGAAATGCAGGTGGTACCAATGCCTTTCGGACCATGGGTGCATTTTTTGCACTCGGTGTTATAATTATTGATATTGCAAAAGGATTTATTCCAACAAAATTTGTGTCAAATATGCAAATTATTGAATCAACGTCTGTATCTCCAGATCTACTTGCAATTTTATGTGGAGTTGTTGCTGTTATTGGGCACGTTTTTCCAATATATCATGGATTTAAAGGTGGAAAAGGTGGTGGAGCTGGTATTGGATTAGTTTTAGCCATACATCCAATGGCAATGGTGGTTGCACTTACAGTTTGGATTATAAACCTCATACTAACTGGATGGGTTGGATTAGGTACGATGCTTGCAGCAATTTCTATTGCAATTTATGGGTATCTTGTTCCGTGTGAAAATATTTATTTCCTAAATACAGCAATTGCAATTGCTATATTTATAATCTATACCCACAGAAGTAATATCCAACGTATGCTTTCAGGAAATGAAAATCAGTTCGAAAAAGCAATGATTTTCCACAAACTATTCAAAAAATAAGTTAATTTTCATCTGAAAGATGGGTGAATTGTTGCCCATAGGGATTGTATCCAAAATCGATTCCAATGACACCCATTCCCGAAGCAAAAAACCGAAACCCTAACCCGTATCCAATAATGGAGTTTTTCATTGAAAACTCAAATGATTCATCTGCTGAAAAACCCACATCAGAAAATAATATCCAATCAATCCCAAGTTCAACACCTCCATAATCTTTTCGACGAATTAATGTATTTTGCAGTTCAATACTGAAGTGCATTGTATTGATTGTTTCCATAATTTCTTTGGCTTCGGCTAAATTGTTCTCAATTGGATTAGGAGAATAACCACGCACCCCATCTTCACCGCCTAAATATTGATATGTAAATAAAAGTGGTTCTGTGTTGTATTTTTGCAAAAACAAAGTAGATTTTAAATGTAGTACTGGTTCAATGATTTTAATCGGGATTGAATGATACGAGTTAAATTGTGCCCAAAATTGGGTATAATCCATGGATGATTTTAAATCTTTGTTTAACTGCAATCCTATTAAATGATGAAATCCGCAAGTTGGGTCAATGTGTATATCTCGTGTGTCAAACGAATAATCTGTTGATATGAAGGTAAATGAATTTTGTTCTTGTTTGGGTAAAATTTCAAAAGAATTAATGGGTAAAAGTGTGATTTTATTAAGACCTAATGAATAATTGAATTTATGTACTTTATTTTTATAAAACCCAGATCCCAATTCAATATGTTGGATTCTATTGTTAAACTCATTTGTTACATTGGTTGTTATAAAATCCACTAGTCTAATCTTTAATGAAACATGGTCTCCAATCACCCACGGATCTTCATAATCAATAATTCCAGCAGAGACTTGACCAAATATTATTCCTCCAACAAAAAGTCGTCTGTGAAGACCGTGAGTATTAGTATTTATAAATCCTCCCCCATAGGACCATTTTCCTGATGCTTCATCATATTCAATCATAGGTATTGGAATAATTCGTGGTGCTTCTTTAACGTGAATACAGTACTGAGAATCTTTTTGATAAATTTCAACGGTTGAAAACAACCCCAAATTGTATAATCTGTTTCTGTCTTGTAATGCAATATCTACATCATATTCTCCAGGAATGAGATGATGTATCTCTCTTTCAATAATTTTATGTTGAGTATGTGAATTCCCTGAAATTTGAATAGAGTTAACTACTTCAGAAAATGAAAATGAATTTATGATTATAAATAGTAAAGGGGTAAATTTCATAAATATGGATTAAAAACAAGAAAGCCCCGAAATCGGGGCTTTCTCAAAAACAGTTGATAAATCGTTTATTTACGACCTCTTGCCATTTTTGCACGAGCTACATCACCATCTTTATCGATGAAATATAACCAACCTTTTTCACGTGCAACACCAGCATTGTTTACAACTTCAGCATTTCCGCCTTTTTCTCCACCACGAGCCATTTTAGAACGAGCAACATTACCATTTTTATCTAAGTAATATAAAAAGCCACTTTCTTTTTTAACTCCAGTTGTTTTTACTTTTTCTGCCATTGTAGTTCTCCTTTTTGATTATTTAAATTGAGTTATTACAAATAATAACTTCTAATTCTATGAGTTTCTCGACGATAAAATCAAGTGTTTTTATCATTTTTTCGCATTTTTTCGCATTTTTTCACAGTATTTTTTGATTTTTTCTCAATTTTAGTCCTCAAAACTAACGATTTTTCATCAATTTAAAGAGAGAAAGCAACAAATGTTTAATAATTTATAACGATTTACTCTTGGATTCTTATCTTGATAGTAACGTATTAATTACTTTTTCTACTTTTCTCATAATTCTCCATAACACATATAAACTCACTCATTGATTTACATTGAAAGAACGAAGAGTGATCTATATTTTGCCTAATTGTAGCTGTAATTGAAAATCCATAATTATGTCCAGGATAAATAGTGGTTTCACTGGGTAGAGTTAGCAATATATTATAAATACTGTTATACAAATCTTCGATATTACTATGCATATCAATTGTACGCCCCGTTCGACCAATAAACATAGTATCTCCAGTAAAAACTAATTTATTTTTATTATCCCAAAAACAAATACTGTCCTTAAAATGTCCTGGGGTATGCAAAACATTAAGAAAGTTGTTTCCAATAGAAATTAGCTCATTATGAGATAGTTTTCGATAATCATCAATAACTTTATTAGTTGGATTTTTATACATACAAACTTGTGTAGTTGGAAAATAAAACAAAAAATCATCCAAGTATTGCCAATGATCTTTATGTGTGTGAGTGATTAATATTTTATCAAGTTTTAGAGATTTTGATTCAATTTTTTCAACCAACTCTTGCGGTTTCACAGAGGGGTCAATTACTGCTGAATATTTGGTTTCTTCACACCATACTAAATAACATAGGTTTTTGTCGAAACCTCCTTGAAAAGTGTTAATTTGCATCATTATCAAATAAATGAGCAAAAAAGATAAATAACCGAAACAGTTCTTTTATTTTGAAAAATACACCCTTATTAGTTGATATTTCCTTATGCTCATATAAATATGAAATTAATAATTCACTATTTGGAAGATTATCTGCCAAGAATGTGGACTCTGTAAAAGGAACCATGGAATCATTTGCCCCATGCATTACATACACTTTTTCTTGAATATCCTTACACCATGATACAGGAGATAATGACAAAAATATGTCTTTATTTTTTTCTATAATTCTATGAGAGGATTCTTTTACTTTCTCGCTCATATTTCCTGCAAGAATATCACGTATAAACTCTTGGTCATTTTTAGCTAATGTTTCAATTTTATCATCAGATTCTTCAAACCTATCTTCAATACGAAGTTTAAGAATTTCAGTATATTTTCGATTTATCTCTGAATCTTCAATAGATAATAAATAGTTATAAAACAGAACAACTGTTCCCCAAGGATTTGGAGTAATTTTATGGGTTTTATTATCTGAAAATATTTCACCCGTCATTAAAAAATGAAATGCTGTTTCAATATTAAAATAGGTGCCATAAACAAAAAATAGTTTAGGCGGGTTGTTCCTAAAGCGATTATCTAAACTTGCTTTCAATAACAATCCTCCTCCATAACTAATTCCTACGACAAAAAGATTATCTGATTCGATATCCTTATGTTTTAACAATGCTTCGTAGCAATGAGCAAACCAATTGATATTTTTTTCAGAAATTTCAAGTTCTTTAAGGGGGGGGATCCTCGGCATAAATACTGTACACCCTGTTTGAGTTAATGCATGCGCAAGTTTGTTCATGGTAGGATGTTTTTCGGCATACGGGCTCGCCCCAGGAAAAATTATTACAGATTGTTGATTGCTTTTATTGGGATAAAAAATTCGTAATGGAACGTGTTCTCCATTAACCCCTTCATAAAATTCATCTACATAACCATTTTGGTTGACGTTATCATCCGATTTCATCAACCCCTTAATGTATAAAAATGACCTATAGTAATGTGTTATCATAATATTTCAAATTAAACGAGCGTATTTTACATATTATTATATTGAATTTTCTACAGTTTTTTAGTAAAACAAAAAGGGGCTTTAGTAAAAACTAAAACCCCTTGTAGCCCGTAGGAGAATCGAACTCCTGTTACAGAGATGAAAACCCTGGGTCCTAACCACTAGACGAACGGGCCTTATAGAGCCCTAAATTTAGAATAGTTATAAAATTGATACCAAAATTTATTTTCATTATTATTAATTTACAATTAAAACAGGACAATTGGCATTTTGGGCTGTGTGAATTGGTTTACTACCCTTGAAATATTTCAAAAATTCATTTCCTTTTGCTTTGCCCATAATAATAATGTGATTGTCACCTGCTTCATTAACAAAAACATCCGTAGGATTACCAGAAAGCTTGGACAATGAGTATTCTATTTTCATGTGTTTTAAGTATTTTTCAGCCCACTTATGAGCATTATTATATCCCTTGCCAAAACTAACTGTTTTACTCACTGTAAGAACTCTAATTTCAGCATCAAACTGTTTTGCGACTTGAGTACCAAAAACTATCGCACGTTTGGTTGCTCGAGAATCATCAACACACAATAAAATTTTGTAATTCCATTGTGGATCAAAATTTCCAACCACAAATACACTTGTGTTTAAAAACTGAATTAACTGGTGTGTTGTTCGCTTTCTTCTTGGCCTATTTATAATGGCTAATTCATATTGATGATGATCTACTTCATGAGAAAGTTCGGACATTAAATCCCCCTCACGTAATATTAAACTAATTTTATTTCCCGAACTTTGAGGAAGGACCATACGTATTCTTCGTTTTTCTTCAATCAAATTCTTTGGGTCAAATCCACCCTCAACCGATGTTGCAAATCCCATTTCAAGAATGGTTTTATATGCCCATTCTAATATCTCTAATCCTGGATGTAGAATATTCCATTCAGCCAATGAACGACGAGCCATACTCACATCACCTTCCAATAAAGCTGAAGATTTTTTTCCAACATAAATTAATGATAAATCAGCAGATATACCTTTTGCAATTGTTGCACCAATGTTTAGAATATTTCTGGATTCTTCACTTGTATCTTTTATAGCAATAAGTAGTTTCATATTATCTCACTTAATTGAAGTTTGTAAACTGAATAACAAAAGGCCAATACAATTTATATAAGAGGAGAAGTATAATAAAAGATGCTAACCCCATTCTCCACCCTGCTCTTAGAAAATCTGTAACTTTTACCAAGCCCGATGAATATATTATCATACATGCTGGTGCAGCTACTGCTGAAAAATACCCAAATGCAGATGCAATAGATGTAGTCATTCCCATGAATAATGGATGTCCACCCATATTTAATGTAATTGGACCTAATACAGCAACCGTTCCACTTGAACTCATTAAATTAGACATTAATGTTGTCAGTGCAATATTAATAACATAGGGTATAATTGGAATTTGCTCAATCAGTCCAGATGTTCCATGAATTATAGAATTACCAATCCATTCTGCTGTACCAGTATTCTTCATTTGTACCCCAAGAGAAATAGCACCTGCAAACAACAAAATTACTCCCCAGTTTGTATGTTTGCTAACATCTCTCCATTCGATCAATCCAGTTGCCATATATAAAAATGCGCCAGAAATTGCAATAATACCCATTCCAAACCGTTCATTTAAAGTAACCCAAGCTAAGAATACAAGAATGAAAATTGCAATTGTAAGTAGTTCTTTCCCAGTAATTTTTCCCTTGTGTGCAACTTGTACTTTAAGTTTTCTAATAGCTGTATCTAAATGTGAGCACTCAGGTTTAAACGCCATTTTTAATAATATTGGGCATATTATAATTCCAATGATTACCATTGGATATGCCATAATTATCCATTGAGGGTATGTTAATGTAACCGCATTATCTGTGATTGATTTCCAATATTCAATCATAATTGCATTTCGGGCACCACCCGAAGGAGTTCCGATACTTCCAATAGTTGCACCATAGGCTATCGAAAATAAAATTAACACTGTTAAATTAGGGATTTCTCGGATTTGCGAACTATTTCGAACCAGTGACAATCCAACTGGTAACATCATAGCAACAACTGTATGTTCACCAACAAATGAAGATAGTATGGCTGAAATTGCAGTAAAACCAAAAATAATATGGGTTACTTTATTACCGGTAATTTTAATAATTCCCAGTGCTAATCGAGTGTCCAATCCTTGCTGAACAATTGCAACAGCCATCATAAGAGATCCCATGATAAAAAATACAGAATCATTCATAAAGGAGTTTGCAACTTCAGATACTGGTGCAATGTGGAAAACAACCTCTAAAATAACTATCAACAAGGCAACAGCTGGAAGGGGAATTGGTTCAGTCACTATCAAAATAATGACCATTATTCCAATAATTAATGTACGGTACCCTTCGTGAGAAATATTTTCTGGATATGGGAAAACTTTATATAGTAATGTACCTAAAACAGCAACAAATAACAACCAACGCTTTTGTTGTATCCATAACAGTAGAGCTCTGTTTACATTATTATTCATTTATTAGTTAAAAGCTGGTTTTCCTGTAATATGTTGTCCTAAAATTAATGTGTGCATATCATGGGTTCCCTCATAGGTGTACACAGATTCAATATTCATTAAATGTCGCATTATTGGATATTCGCCTGAAACTCCATTTGCTCCCATGATTTCTCGTGCTAATTTAGCAGATTCTCGCGCAACCCACACATTGTTTCTTTTTAACATGGATACTTGTTCAAATTTTAAGCTACCATCATCTTTATTTTTGCCGACGTGTAAGGCAAGAAGTTGACTTTTTGTGATTTCATTTAACATCCATACTAATTTATCTTGCACCAATTGAAAGGAGGCAATGGGTTTGTCAAACTGAATTCTCTCATTGGCATATTTTAACGATGTATTATAAACTGCTAATGCTGAACCAATAGAACCCCAACCTATACCGTATCTTGCCTGTGTTAAACAACCCAGTGGACCTTTCAACCCAGAACCATTTGGAAGTAGATTTTTATCTGGTACAAATACATCTTCTAACACCAGTTCTGATGTTATTGATGCACGAAGTGACCATTTGTTTTTCATCAACGGAGCAGAAAATCCCTTCATATTTTTTTCAACAATGAACCCTTGAACTACGCCATCATCATCTTTTGCCCACACAATTGCAATATCGGCAATCGAACCATTGGTAATCCACATTTTTGTACCATTTAGGATATAGCCACCATCTACTTTTTTGGCTTTGGTTATCATTCCAGCTGGATTTGATCCATAATCTGGTTCAGTTAATCCAAAGCATCCGATTGTATTTCCAGAAGCCAATTTGGGTAACCATTTAATACGTTGTGCTTCATTTCCATACGCATAAATTGGATACATGACCAGTGAACCCTGAACCGATACAAATGACCGTAATCCTGAGTCGCACTTTTCTAATTCTTGGCAAATGAGTCCATAGGCAATATTTGACAACCCACTACAACTATATTTTTCTGGAAGATTAACACCAAGGAAGCCCATATCACCC
The DNA here is from genome assembly GCA_964501035.1 of uncultured bacterium. Lineage (GTDB taxonomy): Bacteria > Fidelibacterota > Marinisomatia > SCGC-AAA003-L08 > D37C17 > CAYNTS01. The sequence continues at coordinate 9,215 of CAZCRK010000007.1, read as the reverse complement.
AATTTTGGAATGAGATCTTTGGGGAAGGTTGCATCTCTAAAATGCGTTTCAATAACTGGCATACATTCATTTTCAACAAAATCAAATGCAGAATGTTGTGCCATTAATTCTTCATCTGTAAATTGATTTGATAGATTTAAAAAATCCAAACCTTTAAGTTTCATCAAGATACTCCAATAATTATATTGTAATTTACACGGTCGGGAAGGTTAGTTAAAATCCAAAGATTTGAAATATGAATCAAAATAGCATTCAATTAGAAAACATCATAAGCGAAAAAGAAACAAAATTAATTTCACAATTTTGCGACTCGTATCATGTTTCCGAAACAGAATTGATACATTTTTTATCAACACATTTTCATATTGATTGTAGTTCAGATGATGATATTGTTTCTGGGTTTGAACGAGATGGGTCTAACCTGCCAGGATTTGCTAGAGGTGTTTGTCGTCCGATATCAACCAAAGAATGTGCGATCATTTTTAAATCGTGTTATTTGGCAAAAATTCCATTTACAATTTCAGCTGGAAAATCCAATTTAACAGGAAGTGCTACCCCATTTGGGGGAATTGTAGTATCAACTATCAAATTAACTCAACCAAACATTTCAGTAGATTCTCATACCAATACTGTAACAACTCCTGTTGGAATTATTTTAGAAGATATGCGCAAAGAAGTGTTAAATCTGAGTAATCAAACATTATTTTATCCCGTTAATCCAACAAGTAGAATTGATGCTTGTGTGGGTGGAACTCTTTCCTGTAATGCATCAGGATTTATCCCTGGTAAAAAAGGAGCAACTCGAGACTGGGTAAATGCTATTGAAATTGTATTTCCGAATGGTAATATTGCTCATGTAAAACGGGATAATGTGATTTCAAAAAATGGATTTTTCACACTGAATTCAACAGACGAAATTATACAATTACCCATTCCAAAATACAAGCGACCTACTATTAAAAACGCAAGTGGTCCGTACTCCTCAACTAATGAAATTGATTTCATAGACTTGATTGTTGGTAGTGAAGGGATGTACGGATTGATTACGTCGTGTTCATTAAAATTAATGGAACAGCCGACTTCCTTCTTGGAATTTTTTCTCCAACTTTCTAGTGAATCTGAAGCAATTGCTTTTACTGAGAATTTAACAAAATTACAAAAGGGAGATTTATCCAATTTATTTGCGTGTGAGTATTTTGGATACAACTGCCAACATTATATGAATCATCGGGAAGCATTTTTTAATCATAAACAACAGGTTGGAGTTTATCTGAAAATTGCCACATCCTTAGAGGAGTTGGATGCAGATATTGAAGCTTGGGCAGATTTTTTTGAGAACCACTGTCATATCCAAAGTGAAAACATTATTGTATTAAACGATGAGACCATCCAAAACAGATTCTTTGAAGCTCGTCACTCAATACCTGAAAATGCACTTGTTAAAATGCGTTCATTGGATACTTTTAGTATTATTACCGATGCTATTGTACCACCCGAAAACTTTGCAGAATTTTTGAAAGAAACCCATCGCATGTTACAAAATGCAAATATTGAATATTTATTGTTTGGGCATCTGGGTGATTGTCATCTTCATTTTCATTTAATACCAGAAAAAAGTCAACAAACTCGTGCTCATGAAATTTATGCTAATATTATTGACTTATCTGCAACATTAGGTGGTGTGTATTCTGCAGAACATGGAACTGGGAAACATAAACGGAATGATTTTATTAAATGTTATGGGCATAACGCAGTTGATGAAGTGAAAAAAAGTAAACAGGCAATTGATCCACATTTCTTGTTAAACAGAGGAAATGTATTTGAGGTGGATTTTTGATTCACCTATGTTTCATATAATTAAAGTAAATTATAGTTAATGAACAATCTCAAAAATATACTTTTATTTAGTTTAATTTTACTTAGCTTTGGATGTGTCGAACATCTCATTACGTTTCATGTTCAACCAAGTGGACAATATAACGTTTCAATATATTCTCATGGGGATAGGCAAGACTTACTTGATAATGATTTTTGTTTACCCACATCTGAAAATTGGGATATAAAATCTAATTTTGATTCCCCAGATGTCGAGACATTTGACTATAATGCAAAACGCAGTTTTTCCAATAATTTTGATTTTCCATCTACGTTTTATAATGGTGATTCAATTTTTAATGCATCCTTGTTACAAACACCAACTCATGTCACAACACGAAATTGGTTCTTTTGGAAAACATTTATATTTTCAGCTCAATTTCAAGATAGAAATGTGCTTCAAAAATATCCCAAAGTATTGGAATTTCTCCAAAATTCTGATAATGCTTCCAATGGATGGTTAAAAGAATCTTTACAATATATTCTGAAAGAAACTATTGATCGAAGTCAAATCGAGTTTAATACTAAACCTATCATAGCTGGAGACCTTGATAAGTGGTTTAGTGAAAACATAGCCACCTTGCCTGATTCTATATTATTCGTGGATATTGATTTTTACACCTCACAAGGTTTGGATTTAATTATGCAACCTAATTCACCCAGTCTATATCCAGAAATGGATTCAATTTTCCAAATGCTAAAATATGAACTCGATATCACCCTAGATCTAGCTGACGATGATTTCACGTATCAAGTCATACTACCTGGATTATTGGTTTCACATAATGCAGATACCGTTAAGCATGATACTTTAGAGTGGAATTTCAATTTAATGGATTTTGCATCATCAAATTATGAAATGAATGCCCAGTCTGAAATTTCTTATCCTAACCGGCAAACTGTGGGGTGGGTATTTTTTGTTCTATCCATTGGAGGATTTTTATTTTGGAAAAGACAATGGAAAAAGAAGTTAAATTAGCAAATATCAAACCAAGGACCGCTTGCCAAATCACCTTCAAAGTATTTTTTATCTTCTTCGCCCTTAATAAGTTTTCCAAATTCAGTAGCTTTCGCATGCCATAATTTGCAATCATCTGAATTACCAAGTGCTGCATACGCTCGAGCCATTGCTTCATACGCATATGCTAAATCAAAATCGTCAAAACCATGTTCTTCCGTTAAACGAAGTGTCTTTTTTGCATATTCTAAAGCTAAATCACCTTTTCCCAATACAGCAAACACATGCGAAATCATCCATTGACCCCGCTGTTCATTGATGGGTTCAAATTTGGGTGATAACTGCCAATGATACAATGATGCTTTAGCAAAATATACCATACGAGCATCTTCCTGTTCATTTCTGTCTTCTTTGCTTAATAAATTCCATGTTTGCATATTCATTTCAGTGCCCATATAGTGGTGCATTCTTTGTTCGTCTGTATATTCGCTCACTGTTTCCCCTTGTTGATTGCATCCAATCATTAAAATACTTATCAAAAATAAAATATGTTTCATGCTACCTCTTAACAAAAACTATTTCAGATTCCAACACACCCCAATCTGTGTAGGTTTTAACTTTCATTTGTCCATCTTGCGACCAATAGAACAAATCTTTTTCCCCTTCTCGACCTGATGCAAATGAAATGGGGCGATCAAAATCATCAGGTAGTTCCAATTTTAATGCGGAACCTGTCCAACGTGAAACAGCTCGAGATTGACAAGAACTCAATAGTAACAATGTAAATATTATAAATCCGAATATTATGATTTTTTTCATCAGTTTTCCTTTATGTTAAACATTATCAAGTGGACTTTTTAAATTTGATTTTGATAAATTAACTCATTAAATTTACAACAAGAAGACAAACACAAAACAAATGTTTGTAATTTTAGTCATTATTAATTGTTGAAATAACTTTGAGTAATTAAAATATTAAAAATTCCGTTAAACAATTATTAAATGTTAAAACAGATAACCAGATAAATGTAATAGTGTTTATTGGGATGTTACCTTCATGGCAACGAACAGAGTTCGTAAACATTAAAGATTGGAAAAAAAGTTAATGAAGAAAGAAAATCAATTTATAAATGTATTATTTAATATTATAATACCACTTATTGTATTAACAAGACTAAGTAAAGATGAATACCTTGGCCCAATTTGGGGACTTTTGATTGCGTTACTATTCCCATTAATTTTTGGCTTACATGGATTGGTAATTCAAAAAACAAAAAGTTTAACCTCAATAATGGGTTTTGTTGGAGTTCTATTAACAGGTATTATTGGATTAATGAGATTTTCTCCTCAATGGGTTGCAGTTAAAGAAGCAGCAATTCCCTTGATAATTGGACTTGTTATATTGTTCTCTACAAAAACTTCATGGCAACTGATTACAAAATTTTTATATAACCGTAAGATTTTTGATATTGATAAAATTCAAAATAAGCTTGACTCGAATGGATTACAAATTCAATTAAATAGAAAATTGAATCAGGCTAATATATTTTTATCTATCTCTTTCTTCATTTCAGCAGTACTAAATTTTATTCTGGCAAAAATCATAGTTCAAAGTATGCCAGGAACAACTCAATTCAATGAAGAAATAGGACGAATGACAATGCTAAGCTTTCCAGTCATTGCTCTTCCTTCAATCTTGATATTGATTTTTACATTTAGGTATATTATGTCTTCGATAAAGCACTTGACGCAACTTAGCTCAAATGAAATTTTATCAGTAAAGTTTAGGACTAATAAGTAATGAAAATAATGACAAATGCCAGCAGGTAATAATGTATATCAAAATAGGTGAAATGTTAGTAAATTCAAAGACTGTAGCCCGCTTCAAAATTATCACGGTTTAATAGGATTGAAGCCCAAAATCGCCTACATGCCATATGCTAACCGTTAAACCAACTCCTCACATACAGCCACTACACAATCTCCTAAGCTATTCACATCATAACCACCTTCTAATCCCAGTATTATGTTGGGTGAAATTGTATTACATATTTGGGTCATATACGCAAAATCAGAATTTTCCAATTGCAAACTACCTAAGGGGTCGTTTTTATGGGCATCAAACCCTGCAGAAACCAAAAGTAAATTGGGTTTAAAACATCGTAAAAAGGGAATAACTTTTTCATCAAATAATTGACAGTATTTCTCTCTGCTAGTATGGGCAGGTACAGGAATGTTGAGCACATTTTCAAATTTTCCCGTTTCAGTTTGCAGCCCAGTTCCAGGGTAAAATGGAAATTGGTGAATTGATGCATACGCAATATTTGGGTCATGCTGTACAATATCTTGGGTGCCATTTCCGTGATGTACATCCCAGTCAAATATTGCCACTCGCGTGAATGCTTTTTTCTCTAATGCATATTTTGCTGCAATGGCAACGTTAGAAAATAAACAGAACCCCATCGGTCTATCTGCTTCAGCATGGTGGCCGGGAGGGCGTGATACAACAAATGACGATTGACCATGTTTGATTGCATCTACTGCATCAAGCCAACCTCCCACAGATTTGCGTGCAATGTCAAAACTCTTTTTGCAAACAGGAGTGTCCGCATCTAAATAGCCACCCCCTGCATCGCAAACTGATTTTACTCGTTGTATATGAGAAACTGTATGAGCTAATTCAAGATCAGAAACTTCCGCAAACCGAGGGTCTAACCACGTTAATTTGCGAGCAATATCCGAGGATTGCAACGATGCAACAATCGCTTCCAATCGTCCTGCATGTTCGGGATGTCCATATCCTGTATCGTGGTCTAAAAATTGATCAGAATAATAAATATTCATTTTTTCTTTTGTGATTTCCTTTGTTTAATATCTGACTTCAACCTTTTTTGCTGGTCTTTATCCTTTATACCCCTTTTATTGAGTTCAAAGGCCTCCAATTCAATTTTCATTTTATGAAAATTATCTAAAAATGATTGTTCTATTTTACCCTTCTTCACAGCGTTTTTTACTGCGCATTTGGGTTCATTCGTATGGCTGCAATCGTTAAACTTGCATGAATTTGCAATTTCAAATATTTTTTCAAATGTAGATTCCAAACTTGCTTGAGATTCTGCTATCCCTAACTCTCGCATACCGGGGGTATCTATCAATATTCCAGAATTTGGTAAAATAAACAACTCGCGGTGACTTGTAGTATGTTGACCCTTATTGGATTTTTCTCGCAATGATTTAGTCAGCATCACTTTTTCACCCAGTAAATTATTAATTAGTGAAGATTTACCTGCACCCGATGCCCCAATAAAACAATAGGTCTTTCCATATTCTATTGCTGATACAATATTTTGAAATCCTTCTAAACTTTTATTGCTAAGTTTCATGATGTTTACATCGGTAAATCGATTGCTAACGTCATTGGTTTTTTGTTCTAATTCTTTATCTTCAGCTATGTCAATTTTAGTTAAAATGATAACTGGTTGAATATTGGATGCAAAAGCAATCGCTACCAATCTATCAAGCCTATTGAGATTGAAATCGTAGGTTATATCTTGCATGATAAATGCTACATCCACATTGGTCGCTATGGTTTGTTTTTTTCCAAATCTGCCGATTGCTTGTCGCTCAATAATGGTTTGTCTGGGTAAAATATGATGAATAATTGCATCATCATCTTGGACTGAGAGTGCTACCCAATCGCCAACCGCAGGGTAATCTGCTCTACTTTGTGCATGGTGTCGAAGCTTTCCGGAAATGCGACTATGAAAACTGCGATGGCTTGTTTTTACCACATATTTCTTTTTGCTTTCACGAATGATGCGACCTATTTCAAAATCACCTAAGTCTTTTGACTTAATATGATTTTCTATCGCTAGGTTAAATCCTAAATCTAAAAGAGTGGTAGTCATTTACGAATCAAACACATCTTGTAAACTACGATACGTTATACGTTTGGCAAGTTGAGATCGTATGCCACGCACCGCAGCTTGGGCACCGGAAATAGTGGTAATTGCTGGCACTTTATGGCGTATTGCAGAACGTCCAATTTCGTATTCATCAAAACGAGATTGCTGACCTAAAGGTGTGTTGATGACCAGTTGAATATCTCCATTTTTTAGTTCATCCACCACGTGAGGGCGACCCTCACCTACCTTAAAAATATTATCTGCAACTACTCCATTTTCGGATAATAACTCAGCTGTACCAGAAGTTGCCACTAAAGTAAATCCTAACTCATGTAAATCTCGGGCAAGAGGTATGACTTTCATTTTATCTGAATCATTTACTGAAATAAACACACATCCCTTTTGGGGTAAAATTTGTCCAGCACCTGATTCTGCTTTTGAGTAAGCAGACCCTAAATGTGTATCAATCCCAATGACTTCTCCTGTTGATTTCATTTCGGGAGATAAAAAGACAGATTGTTTCGGAAACTTATTAAACGGAAAAACTGGTTTTTTAATAGCAATGAGTCCATTTTTAATTTTGGATTCCAATTGACATTCTTTTAGTGTTTTTCCAACCGCAAGTTGAGAGGCAATTTTAGCCAACGGAATATCAATTACTTTACTGATAAATGGTACCGTTCTACTGGCTCTTGGATTAACTTCAATGACAAAAATCACACCGTCTTTCATAGCAAACTGGATATTGATAAGACCAACTGTATTTAAACGAAGTGCAAGTTGTTTGGTGTATGTTTCAATTTTATGTCGAGATTTTTTGGATAATTCATACGCAGGTAGAACACAGGCTGAGTCCCCAGAATGTATACCGGCTTCCTCAATATGTTGCATGATTCCTGCAATAAACACATCCGTGCCATCACATAGGGCATCTACATCAAATTCAAACGCATCTTCCAAAAATGCATCAATCAAAATAGGATGATCACCTGAAACCAATGCGGCCTTACCTACGTATGTTTTCAATCCATCATCACTGTACACTATTTCCATACCACGACCACCCAACACATAGGACGGACGTACCAAAACCGGATACCCCACTTCATGTGCAACATCCAATGCTTCATCAACTGAAAATGCAGTCCCCCATTTTGGAGCAGGAATAGACAAATCATCCAATATTTTTCCAAACTTTTTACGATCTTCAGCCAAATCAATCGCATCTGGACTGGTTCCAATAATGGTTACACCTGCCTCTTTTAAGCGTTGGGCAATATTGAGCGGAGTTTGACCACCAAACTGGACTAAAACTCCATCTGGCTGTTCCAAATCCACAATATTCATGACATCTTCAAAAGTAAGTGGTTCAAAATATAATCGATCTGCAATATCAAAATCGGTGGAAACAGTTTCAGGATTGCAATTGACCATGATAGTTTTAATTCCTAATTCCTTTAGACCAAAGACAGCTTGCACACAACAATAATCAAACTCAATCCCCTGCCCAATTCGGTTTGGTCCCCCACCCAAAATCATGATTTTTTTACCCTCTAGAGGAGTAATTTCATTTTCAATTTCGTAGGTTGAATATACGTACGGAGTTAATGCTTCAAACTCTGCTGCACAGGTATCAACCACTTTATATGTAGGCAAAATACCTTTTTTCTTTCGCATGCTTCTAATTTCACATTCCGTTTTATGAAACAATCTTGCTATTTGATGGTCAGAAAACCCATTTTGTTTTAACTCTAATAGAGATATTTCATCCTGTTGTTCCAAATAAATTAGATGTTGAATTTGATGCAAAAACCATGGGTCAATTTTTGTTTGGTCAAATATTTCTTCCAACGAGTAACCCGTTTCAAATGCCTGTTTTACTTTTAATAACCTAAATGCAGTTGCAAAACGTATTTTGCTAATATCTAAATCTCGATACTCCGTTTCTTTAGGGTGAAATCCATCCAAACCAACTTCTAAAGAGCGGAAAGCTTTTTGTAAACTCTCTCTAAAATTTCGTCCAATTGCCATTGCTTCACCTACGGATTGCATTTGAACACCTAAAATACCATCTGATGTTGGGAATTTTTCAAAATCAAATCGTGGAATTTTGGTAACAACATAATCAATAGTGGGTTCAAAAGCAGCCATGGTTTGCCCCGTAATCTCGTTGGGTAACTCATTTAAGGTGAATCCAACAGCTAATTTGGCAGCCACCTTTGCAATTGGAAATCCTGTTGCTTTTGAAGCTAAAGCAGATGACCGGCTCACACGGGGATTCATTTCAATAATCATCATGCGTCCATTTTCAGGATTCACTGCAAACTGCACATTAGATCCGCCGGTATCTACCCCAATTGTCCGCAAACACAAAATAGACCAGTTCCGCATTTTCTGGTACTCCTTATCTGATAGGGTTTGTGCCGGAGCAACAGTAATGGAGTCGCCCGTGTGTACGCCCATGGGGTCAAGATTTT
>CAZCRK010000006.1:20172-51539 GCA_964501035.1 uncultured bacterium | reverse complement strand
GCCCAACGTTCGTGTAAACCCTATTGTGTTTATTCCTCCGCATTGGCTGTGTATGCACAATTGTGCATATTTCCCTTTTATCATTTATTATTTTTCCTTATTCAAAAAAATCATCGATTGGATTTTTAATCTTATCAATTGCTTTTTTTGATACATGTGTATAAATTTCGGTAGTTTTAGAGCTACTATGTCCCAATAGTTCTTGAATATATCTCAAATCTGTGCCTTGCTCAAGCAGGTGTGTGGCAAAACTATGTCTTAAAGTATGAACGGTAGCATGTTTCACAATACCGGCCTTTTGTGTATTACTGCTATATCTTCTTTGAATAAGTAAATTTTTATATGTTTTCATTACTTCGTGCAACATATTATATGACTTTACGTAAAGGGATAACAATATTCATTCAGTAAATTAATTAAAGTAGATATATGTAACCAAAAAGTATTTAGAAATATGAATTCCACTTCTATTCTTTCAGCTTAAAACCATCAGTGAGTTAATCACTATTTTGTGGGATAAATCACAAAAATTGCAGATTGTTCTTGCATGATTATGGGGAAGTTGAATATAATTGTGGGGAGTAATGGGGAATTATCCCTTGCTTTTGTGTGCGAATTTATATTTATGACAGAACTTCAATTAACATTTACTGGAGAGTTTAGTAACTCTTTGGATCAGAAAAATCGGTTAAGCATTCCGGCAAAATTTCGGAAAGCATTACACCCTTCTAATGATAGAACATTTGTTCTCACGCATGGGTTTGATAAATGCTTAATCTTATATCCTATCATAGAATGGGCAAAAGTAGAAGCCCAATTGATTTCATTAAATTCAATCAAGAATTCACATCGAAACTTTGTGAGATCTATTGTGAGACATGCAACCCATGTTCAATTTGATAGCCAAGGAAGAGTAGCAATCCCTGAAAGTATGGGAACATACGCAAATATTTCAAAACACGTATCAGTTATTGGTATGATTAAAAAAATTGAATTATGGGATCCAAATGTACTTAAAATACACGAATCTGCTCAAGATGAGAGTATGCAAAGTTTTGAAGACTTAGCTGGTGAGATTAATTTTTAGTGCAATCCATGACCGATATTCCTCACCAACCTGTTTTATTAGAGGAAACGGTCTCCCATTTAATTACAGACCCAAGTGGAACTTATATAGACGGTACAATTGGATTTGCAGGTCATTCAACTGCAATACTACAGAACTTAAACAACACTGGAAAATTAATAGGAATTGACGCCGATCCATATGCATTGGAATTTTCTGAAAAACGTCTTTGTGATTTTAAAACACAGATTTCACTGCATAATGAAAACTTTCAGAATTTCCCAAAAGTCCTTAATGAAATGGAGATTCAGTCAGTGAATGGAATTTTATTAGATATTGGTGTTTCTTCCTATCAAGTAGATGCAAAGCATAGGGGTTTTTCTTTTCAAACTGAAGCACCATTAGATATGAGGTTTAATCCTAACAAGGGTATGTCGGCACGTGATTTATTGTACCAATTAAATGAGCAAGAGTTATCTGTATTAATTCGTGATTATGGTGAGGAAAGATATCACAAGAAAATTGCATCAGCAATCGTCACACAAGTAAACAGCGGAACGATGGAAACAACATTAGATTTACGTAATGCAATAGCTACTGTTATTTATGACAGATTTTTAGTTAAAAGTCTGTCGAGAGTATTTCAAGCAATTAGAATTGAAGTCAATCAGGAGCTTGAATCACTAAAAACAGCATTGCATCACACATTAACGTATGTTAAAAAGGGCGGAAGAATAGCAGTGATTACATTTCATTCATTAGAAGATAAAATTGTTAAACGTTTTTTTCAAGCACACTCTAAAGACTGCGTGTGTCCTAAAGAATATCCAGTATGCGTATGTGAAACTGTACCATTATTAAGAATGATAAAACGAAAAGCAATTGTTAGCTCTAAAAGTGAGCTTGCACAAAACCCACGAGCTCGTAGTGCAAAACTACGTGTGGCAGAAAGGGTTTAGGAGTGGTTAAGAAACAAAAATCAACCACATGGGATTTGCTTTTTTTCTTCATTTTTGTTGCGTCTATTACAATTTATTTATTGTCATATCTATCTATAAGAAATGAGTCTATTAATGTTCATTCTAATATTCAAGAATTACGTAACAAACGTATTACGTATATCAATAAGTTGAATATAATGAGAAGTGAACAAAAATTGTTATCGAGTCAATCACGGATTCAACAAGTTGCCAAAGAAAAATTCAACATGTTTACACCTGTGCCAGAATCACTCATCGTTTATTTGGAAGACATTAAGTGACAAGTATGTATCAACAATATAGAAAACGGATTCAACTTGTGATAACTGCAGTGTTCTCACTCTGTTTTTTGATAGTCGGAAAGATATTTTTGATTCAAATAGTCGATTTTGACAATTTTGCTAATGAAGCAATAACTGAAGGCATGCGATTACGCACTGTTGAAGGTTCACGAGGGAGTATATTAGATAGAAATGGTCATGAATTGGCTCAAAGTATTACTCGATATACAATTTGGGCAAATACAACGGGTGAGTATGACTCTGCTCAAATTTCTCAATATCTATCTTCAGTTTTTGGAAAACCAATCCAGGATTACAAAAATAGACTGAATAAGCGTAAAAGCTACATTCCTCTTGAAAATAATACCTTGTTAAAAGAAGGCGAGATAGTCTTTTCTCAGGTTAAAAATATAAAAGGGCTCGAAATTGATAGAGTTCAACATAGACATTATCCCTACAATAGTCTGGCTGCTCAATTAATTGGATTTATTGATGCAGATAAAATAGGTCAAGTGGGTATCGAAAAACAATTCGATGAGGCATTAAAGGGTAAGGAGTATGAAGTAAAATATAAAAAATCAATACGTGGTAAAATGGTACCGGAGGTAAACAGTAAATCAATCGTTTCAAGAGGCGATAATATTACATTAACTATTGATGTTGATTTGCAAACTATTCTACAAGATGAATTGAACAAGGGGTTAGAAAAGTATAATGCTCAGTCAGTTAATGGTGTGATTATAGACCCTTTTACTGGAGAAATTATTGCAATGGCAACCGTGCCAGATTTTAATTTGAATTATTATAATACTACAAATGTCGAATATTTTCAAAATAAAGTAATATCTACCGAGTACGAACCCGGATCTACTTACAAAATTGTTGCAACAGCAGCAATGTTGGAAGCCAATGGTGTAAATTCAGAAACAACCTATTTTTGCGAAAATGGTGAATATTTACCACCTGCTGGAAGAAAAATATTACATGATCACGAACCTCATGATGATTTATCTATTTATGATATTTTTGCATATTCGAGTAATATTGGTGTAGCAAAAATGTCACAGGATTTAGGTGCTCATACAATTTATGATTATTCAAGAAAATTTGGATTTGGTAACATTACTTATCTTTCATTACCTAACGAAGCTTCTGGAAAACTACGTGGATTAAGTGAGTGGACAGGCAGATCAAATATATCTGTTCCAATTGGGCAAGAAATTTCTGTAACCACATTACAATTAGCAATGGCATATTCAACAATTGCAAATGGAGGTTATTTAATTGAACCCAAAATTGTATCCCATGTCGAGGGTGATTATTACTTAGAATACACCAATAAAACAGAATTGATTAGGCAAGTTGTTTCCTCTGAAACCACCCAAGAAATAATGAAAATGCTTACTTCTGTCGTTGATTATGGTACTGGTACGAATGCAAAAATTCCAGGATATTTAATTGGTGGAAAGACAGGAACAGCTGAAAAGTTTATCGATGGAAAATATTCAAAACATGAGTTTATTTCTTCTTTTGCTTCGATTTTTCCAATAGATAATCCAAAATATGTTTGTATTGTAACAGTAGATACACCCCAATATGGATTTCATTGGGGCAATATGTCCTCTGCTCCAATTACAAAAGAGATTTACAAAAGAATTATTAATTCAGATAACACAATAAAACCATCTACTAATTCAAAAAAACAAGAGTTGATTGCAGAAAATAAGCAAAAAACTACAACGCTTCACCCGATAAGAAAAAGCGGTGTAATTGAAAAAGAAACTGTAGTACCAAATTTTGTAGGATTAACTCTAAAAAGTGCTATCAATACAGCTCGAGGAATAGGGCTAACAATAACACCGAGTGGAACCTCTGGTCGAGTTGTTTGGCAATCTATTAAACCGGGGAAAAGAGTTTCTTCAAAGGAATGTATTTTAAAAATGGAAATTGTTGGATGAAATTGAATCAACTGTTAAAAGATATTCCATTTAATGGTACTATTGACGATCGAGAGGTAAACTTCATTACGCACGATTCTAGAAAAGTTAAACCAGGTACTATGTTTGTTGCTATATCGGGTGAAAATGTTGATGGTCATGATTATATTTTTGATGCAGTAGATTCTGGTGCTATTGCAGTTATGGCAAATGGTAGAGCACCAATAACAGATATTGTACCAATTATTCAAGTGTCAAATCCACGTGCAATGATGTCGCAGTTAGCAAGTAATTTTTATAAACATCCATCTAAAGACATGCAAATCATTGGAATTACTGGAACAAATGGTAAAACATCTACTGCATTTCTGGTGGACCATATTATCAATGCGGCTGGAATTCCCTGTAGTTCCATGGGTACGCTAGGGTTTAAAACTCCTAGTGGGTTGATGTCAACTGGATTCACAACTCCAGAGTCTATCGAGGTTCAGCAGATTTTTCAAACATTAAAAAATGGTGGAATTAATCACGTTGTAATGGAAATTTCTTCACATGCATTGGAATTACATCGAGTTGATAATGTCGAAGTAGATATTGCTGTATTTACAAATTTAAGCCAAGATCATCTTGATTTTCATACTGATATGGAACAGTATTTTCAATCCAAATTAAAATTATTCACTCAACTTTCATCGGATAAAACGATTGTAGTTAATTGTGATGACCCCTATTCATCTCGCATCATTGAAAATTCCAAAGCTAAACCAATTTCGTATGGAAATGACCCATCGAATGACATCTTCCCTGTTGATATGCGTTTTACACTTTCTGGTACGGATGCAACTATTTCTTGTTTTGGGAAACAAGTTGAAATCTCCTCCACATTAATTGGTGAATATAACTTGTCCAATATAATGGCAGCTATTGGGATTTGTTCTGCAATGGGGATGGAAACTCATAATATTCAGTATGGAATTAAAACATTCCTTTCGGTTCCAGGTCGTCTTGAACGGATTGAAAATTCAACTAACAAAAAAGTATTTATTGATTATGCTCATACTCCAGATGCGTATCAAAAAGTATTGTCATCCGTAACAAAGTTTTCAAATGAGATCACAAAAATATTTACTTTATTTGGATGCGGAGGAAACAGGGATACGGAAAAGAGACCTTTAATGGCATCCATTGCCGAACAATACTCTGATCATGTTTTTGTTACTACTGATAACCCACGTTGGGATGATACTGAAGATATTTTAAACGATATTGTTGCAGGATTTGATTCAAAAAAATATACTATTATTAATGATAGAAAATCTGCAATTCAAACTGCCATGGAGCAAATGGATGAGAATACAGTGTTATTGGTTCTGGGTAAAGGTAGAGAGGACTATCAATTAGTTAAAGGTGAAAAACATTACTATAGTGATGTTGAATCAATTCAAGGATTTACAAATGAGAGTTGATTTAAAAGATGCTAAGTTAATGTCAGATGTATTACAAGCGTATTCGATTTCTATTTCCCCTGATAATTTAAATGGATTTACTATTGATTCACGGCTAGTTCAAGAAGGAGATATTTATCTTCCAATAAAAGGTGAGCATTTTGATGGACATCAATTTATTAATAGTGCATTACAAAGCGGTGCTTCTATTGTCTTTTCTGAGGATAGTTCAATTGATCCAGATTCAAAAATTACGTATGTTAAGTCAACCTTAAACACACTTGCAAAACTGGCAACTGATTATCGAACACAAATCAATACAACTGTAATTGGAATAACCGGTACCAATGGTAAAACTACAAATAAAGATTTACTGTATCATATTCTTTCCCCTTCATTTTCTACAATGAAGACAGAGGGGAATTTTAATAGTACAATCGGACTTCCAATCACCATGTTTACTATACCTGAAAATATCGATTATTGTATTTTAGAAATGGGTGCAAGTGAACCGGGTGAAATTCAAACTTTGTGCGATATTGCTCTACCCAATATGGGATTGATTACCAATATATCTGAGGCACATATTAGTCAATTCGAAACAATTGAAGAGATAGTGGAAACAAAATCAGCCTTATTCAAATCCCTTCCTGCAGATGGAATTGCATTTGTCAATAAAAATGATAATTTGATTAATACTATTCAACATAGCTCACAATCAGTAAGTTTTGGTTTTAGCAAAAGTAACAATTTTAATGCAGAATATGTTTCAAACAATGGGGGTAAATCTCTCAAAATTAATAATAGACTACTTCAACTTGATTACTTTGATACTACATTTGCAAAAAATATATTAGCAATTTATAGTATTGCTTCTACTCTCGGTGTATCTCACGAAGAAATTGAAAGTCGGTTACAATCCTTTTCACTACCACAGGGGCGTGGAGTAGTGCATGAAATTCGAAACATTAAGTTTATTGATGACAGTTACAATGCCAATCTACAATCCGCAATTGCTGGGATAGAAAATATAATTCAATCTAAAATAAATGGTAAACGCATTGTTGTTTTAGGCGATATGCTAGAACTTGGTTCACTAGAAATTGAACATCATAAGCTCTTGGGTGAGTTTATTTCAGATACAAATATTGATATGGTATTTACTTATGGAACATTAACAAACTTTACATTTGATTCCATATCAAATACCTCCATTATAAAATATCACTTTGCAGAAAAAACACGTTTAATTCACGAACTTCAATCGGTTGTAAATTCGGGTGACTTGGTGTATTTAAAAGGGTCACGCAGAATGCAAATGGAAGAAGTCATCACACAAGGATTTAACCATCATGCTGTATGAACTACTATATCCATTAAGAGATTTTTACTTTGGTTTTAACATTTTTCAATACATTTCATTCAGAGCCATTGGTGCTGCCATAACCGCTCTGTTAATTAGTTTCCTCATCGGGCCCAAAATCATCCGCACACTCTTGGTTCATCAAATTGGTGAAACCATTCGAAAATCTGGGCCCGCATCTCACCAAAAAAAAGAAGGTACTCCAACGATGGGAGGGATAATTATCCTGATGGCTATTATCCTTCCCACTATCCTTTGGGCGAGATTAGATGATAGATATATTTTACTCATTTTAATGGCTACTATCTGGATGGGTGCCATTGGTTTCTTGGATGATTATTTAAAGGTAATCAAAAAATATCCAAAAGGTTTAGTTGCTAAATACAAAATGATTGGACAGATATCATTAGGATTAATTATTGGGTCTATTTTGTATTTTTATCCCATGAGTGAATCTGTCAAATCTGTAATATCTCTACCATTTGTTGCAAATGGTACATTTGACTTGGGTTGGTTCTACATTCCACTAGTTGTTTTAGTCATAACAGGTACTTCTAATGCTGTGAATTTAACAGATGGTTTAGATGGATTGGCTACAGGATTAGTTGCTATTGCAACGTTAGTATTTGGTGCAATTGCGTATGCATCTGGTAGGTTTGATTATAGTGATTATTTGAATATTTTATATCTACCCGGGACGGGTGAATTATTTATTTTCTGTTTGGCTCTCATTGGAGCAAGTATTGGATTTCTTTGGTATAATGCACATCCTGCAAAGGTATTTATGGGAGACACAGGTTCATTAGCAATGGGTGCAGCACTTGGAACATTAGCGGTTCTTCTCAAAAAAGAAATTTTACTAGTCATTATTGGTGGAGTATTTGTTGCAGAATCTCTTTCAGTCATAATTCAACTTGGATATTTTAGATATACAAAAAACAAATATGGTGAAGGTAAACGTTTATTTAAAATGGCTCCAATTCATCACCATTTTGAGATATATGGTTGGAATGAAAATCATGTTGTTATTCGTTTTTGGATTATCGGAATTCTTTTGGCATTTTTATCATTAACGACATTTAAAATTCAGTGATTAATTTGAAAGAAATATCAAACATAAACTGGAAAACCCAAAAAATCAGCATTTTAGGTGCAGGTAAAAGCGGGATTAGTGCAGGGAAACTAGCTCAATATTTGGGTGCTAATGTGTTCATTAGTGATGTATCAAACTCTATTGAAATAAAACAAAACATACAGGCATTTGAATTTGAATTAGATAAACACTCAGACCGAGTTTTAGAAGCAGATGTGTTAATTATAAGTCCAGGAATACCTGATTCAATACCCATTGTTCAAAAATTTGTGAATCAAGGTGGGATTGTTATCAGTGAGATTGAATTTGCTTCATGGTTCACCAATGATCCTATTTTGGCAATTACTGGATCAAATGGAAAAACAACCACTACACATTTACTCAATAATATGTGTATAAATGAAGGATATAATTCATTCATTGGGGGCAATGTAGGGATTCCTTTTTCTGAAAATGTTCTAAAACAGCTCAAAGAACCCAAAGAAAATTCTGTACATATTTTAGAGCTAAGTAGTTTTCAACTTGAACATATTTTGCATTTTAGTCCACAAATTGCAGCTGTGTTAAATATTAGTCCAGATCACATGGATAGGTATGAAAACTTGGAATCATATGCAAAAACAAAATTAAATATTGCAAAAAATTTAAAAGAGTCTGGTTGGTTAGTAATTAACGAAGATGACCTCCTCCTCCTGTCTTTGGTTAAGGGAAAGGAACGCACAGAATTTTTCTCCCTTTCTGCTTCTAATCAGACTCTTTACCATTTGAATAGTACCAAGGTTTACAATCAAAATGATACTGTTCTATTTTATTTGGAAAATTGTCCATTGGTAGGCAAGCACAATATTCAAAACATATTGGCTTCATCTACGATAGCTACTTTGTTTGGTGTTTCCGACAATGCAATTTCTAAAGCAATTCAGGAGTTTATTCCAATTCCGCATCGTTTGGAATTTATTGAAGAGATAAATGGTGTTATATATTACAACGATTCAAAAGCGACCAATATTGCAGCATCAAAAGTAGCCATTGAAAGTTTTGAAAATAATATAATTTTAATACTAGGTGGGCAAGATAAAGGTGAAAGTGATTTTACCGAATTAAAATCAGCAATGAAAGACAGAGTGAAGGCAATAATTTGCTATGGTCAAACAGGCAAAAATATATATAATCAACTTTCGTCTGATTTCACCTGCGAGTATTTTCAAAATTTTAGTGATGGGTTTTCACAATCAAAGAATATTGCTGAAAATGGAGATATAGTTTTATTATCTCCTGCTTGTGCTAGTTTCGACCAATTCAATAATTATGAAGAACGTGGGCAAGCATTTACAGATTTAATACATGCATTGGATACTGCAAAATGACCACAAAGGCACAATCATACGACCAATCAATTTTATATATTGTAATTGCATTAGTTGGAGTTGGAACCATCATGCTATACAGTGCTAGTTCAACAATTGCTGTTAATAAGTATAATAATTATTACCATTATTTATTTAAACATTTGAAATGGCTTACAGTCGGAAGTGGTATCTTTTACATCTTAACAAATATTAACTATAGAAATTTCAAATACTATACAAAATTCTTGTTAATTATCTCATGGGTTGTAATGCTTTTGGCGTTTATGTTTAAACCTGAAAATGTTTCAACTGCTAGATGGCTTATTCTCTTTGGTAGAAATTGGTTGACAACATCCGACCTTGCAAGAATTACATTAATATTGTTTACAGCAAGTTTTTTAGAAATGCATAAAAAACAATTACATGATTGGCAATTTTTACTCAAAGAATACTTACCCTATTTTGCCATTACTATGTTATTGGTGATAAGTCAACCAGACACAAGTACAACATTGATTATGAGTTTAATCATATTTACAATGTTATATATAGGTGGTGTAAGACTTAAACACTTAGCGACGGCTGGTTTAGTTGGCTTGATTGGAGTAGCTTCAATGATTCTTAGGCATCCCTATCAATGGGAAAGAATAAAAAGTTTCATTAGTGGAGAAATGGATGATCAAAAACTTCAATCGTTGTATGCACTTAGTAATGGTGGGTTATTTGGAATAGGATTTGGTGACAGTATTGTGAAAAATGGTTTTTTACCCGAGGTACACACAGATTTCATTCTACCTATTGTTGGTGAAGAATTTGGATTTATCGGAATTTTAGTAATTTTTGCATTGTTTCTAGTTCTGTTTCACAAAGGGATAAAAATAGTTCAGGAATCACCTGATTTGTTTAGCATGTTTCTTGCGCTTGGAATAATTTTAAACATAGTATTTTATTTTATGGTGAATGCTCTCTATGTCATTGGATTTGCACCAACTACGGGTTTACCTATTCCATTTATTAGTTATGGAGGATCGCATACAATTTATACTCTTGGATGTATCGGGTTGTTAATTAGCATTGCTAAAAAATCAAATCCAAGAAGAAATACAAAATACCATGGGTATTCTTATGAGTAAGCTGAAAGTACTCATTGCAGGTGGAGGAACTGGTGGGCATTTGTTCCCTGCAATTGCGATTGGAGATGCTCTGAAAGAAAAGGGAACGAGTGTAAAATATGCTGGCTCACAGTATGGAATTGAGGCAACTATTTTACCGAAAAGAAATGAAACTCCCCTATTATTAAATATTCGTGGAATTCAACGCTCCTTTTCAATATCCTCAATAATTAAAAATGTATTATTTCCATTTCGATTGGTGAGTTCTTATTTGACTGCTAGAAATTTTGTTAAAACATTTAATCCAGATGTTGTTATAGGTACTGGTGGATATTCTTCCGGGTTACCTTTGTTGGCTGCCACGCATTTAAAAAAGAAAACATTAATTCAAGAGCAAAATTCATTTCCGGGAATTACGACAAGAAAATTAGCAAAAAAGGCTGAGAGTATCTGTATTGCATATTCTGATGCATCACAATATATTGATTCAAACAATGTTGTGTTAACAGGAAATCCTGTTAGAAAAGGAATGAAAAAGATTGAACAAGTTGTTGCTCGAAAACAAATGGGTATTGATGAAAATAAACAAACGATTTTTATTCTAGGTGGTAGTCAAGGTTCTAGGCCATTAAATAATCATTTTAGAGCAAATTACAAGAAGTACTTAGAAAAAGATGTTCAAATTGTTTGGCAATGTGGGAAGCTGGATTATGAAGTTATAAATCAAGAGGTGGATAAAACTGATGTTTATCTAAAATCATTTATTTATGATATGGATGTTGCTTATTCATCAGCAGATATAGTAATCTCAAGGGCAGGTGCGTTAGCATTATCTGAAATGACTATAATGGGTAAAATAATGGTGTTAGTACCATTCCCAAATGCAGCTGGAAATCACCAATATAAAAATGCAATGAGTCTTGCAAAATTGAAAGCTGCTGAAATGGTTGAACAAAATGATTTAGCTTCTGGTAAATTAGAAGAATTAGTATTTTCAATTTTAAGAGATGAAAATAAACGAAAATTAATGAGTAAAAATGCGTTGAAACTCGGAAAACCCGAAGCCACTGAAACCATTGTTTCACAAATATTAAGGATAGCAAAAATCTAATGCTTGGCAAAACTCAAACTATACATTTTATTGGCATTGGTGGCATTGGAATGAGTGGTATGGCTGAACTGTTGTTTAAACTAGGATTCAACATGACTGGGTCCGATCAAGCAGTTTCAGACAGGACTACCTATCTACAATCACTGGGAATTAAAGTATATGAGGGACATTCAAGAAAAAACATTACAAATGCAGATGTAGTTGTGTATTCTTCTGCAGTTAAACTTGATAACCCTGAAGTTATTGAAGCACAACGTAGAAATATTCCTGTAATAAGACGTGCAGAAATGTTGGGTGAATTGTTAAAATTAAAGAAAACAAGCATTGCAATATCAGGCACTCATGGAAAAACTACTTCCTCATCAATGTTGGGTTCAATTTTAACTGAAACAGACTTAGACCCAACGCTTGTCATCGGTGGAATTGTGAATAAATTTCAAACCAATGCAATTTCAGGAAAGGGTGATATAATTGTTGTTGAAGCAGATGAGTTTGATAGAACATTTTTATCGTTGCAACCCACCATGGCAGTCATAACCAATCTTGATTTAGAGCATTTAGATTGTTATGAAAATTTAACAGATTTACAAAACACATTCAGTCAATTTGTAAACTCAGTTCCATTTTACGGTAAAGTAATAGTGTGTATTGATAAAGAAAATATTCAAAACATTTTCCCATCAATAAAACGTCCAATTGTAACATACGGTTTTTCTCAGCAAGCTGATGTTAGAGCACAAAATGTACATTTTGAAAATAATACATCTCATTTTGATGTTGTTGTAAACAATACAAATCTAGGAAAAATCATTTTAAATACGCCTGGTAAACACAATATTGAAAATGCTCTATCTGCTATTGCAATTTGTCTTGAATTAGATATTGAATTTTCACTTATTCAACGTGGGTTAGAAAAATATGCTGGAGTTAGAAGAAGGTTTGAAATTTTACATACTACTCAAGATAATATAACAATAGTTGATGATTATGCACATCATCCCACAGAGGTTGAAGCAACATTGACAGCAGCATCTTCAGGATGGGATAAACGAATTATTGCTATTTTTCAACCTCATTTATTTACTCGAACCCGTGATTTTTATAAAGATTTTGCAAGAGCATTCCAAATTGCAGATGTGTTAATTGTGACCGAAATTTTTCCTGCACGTGAAAAACCCATTGAAGGTATAACTGGACAGTTAATATCAGAAAGTGCAAAAATATTTGGCCATAAACACGTACACTTTATTGATAAAGTTGAAAAAATTCCTACATTTGTAAAGCAAATTGCTCAAAAGAATGATATGATTATTACCATGGGGGCAGGAAGCATTTGGAGACAAGCAAAGCCTATTTTTGAAGAGTTAAATTCATGAACAAATCACATCAAATAGCAATTCAAAATTTACTGGAAGATAGTGTGCTTCTAAATGAACCAATGTATAAACATACAACGTTTGGAATTGGTGGCCCTGTAAAATGTTTGGCATACCCCAAGAATATTGACGAATTAATTACCATTTTACAATATGCACAAACGCATAAAATTGAAGTTTTCGTAATTGGTTCTGGGTCAAATGTGCTTGTGAGTGATACTGGAATTGACGGTATAGTTATTTGTCTTCAGAAAACATTTAAGTCTTTAGAAATAAGTGCTGAAAATAAAATTAAAGTTGATGCAGGTGTTATCTTAGGAAAAATGGTAAATAATGCTGTCAAAAAAGGAATAGGTGGTTTAGAAAGCTTACACGGAGTACCTGGTACAGTGGGTGGAGCACTTATCATGAATGCAGGTGCATTTGGGTCAGAAATTTCAAACTATTTTGAATCTGCATCTATGATTTCATTTAAAGGTACTTTGAAAGAATACACTAATAATGATATAAAATTTGCATATCGTTTTTCAACATTTCCACCGGATGAAATCTTATTAAATGCAACGTTTCAATGTATGAGTAGTGATATTGAAAGTATCAATGAAAAATTAAAAGAATCAAAACAGATTCGGAAGAAAAACCAACCATTAAAATTTAGATCAGCTGGTAGTATTTTCAAAAATCCATCAGATAAGATGTCTGCAGGATATTTAATTGATCAGACGGGTTTGAAAAAAACGAAATCAGGGGATGCAGAAATTTCCAATAAACATGCAAATTTTATTGTGAATAAAAAGCAAGCTACATCTAACAATATTGTTTCATTAATTAGATTAGCTAGAAATGAAGTTGCCAAGAAATTTAATATCAAACTAGAACTAGAAATCAAGTTGTTGGGATTCAATGATTCTACTGTAAAGGGTTTATTAAATGGATAACTTCTTGTCAAAAATTAAATATTGGTTCCCTAAACTTGTTCAAGTAATAGCTTTTATCACTACAATTTGGTGTGTATCAACATATTCAAATCATATTCAATTGTTTAATGTTGATAAAATTTCAGTTGTTGGAAATACGTTTGTAACTACCAATTCAATATTAGAAAAAATAAACAAAAATTCTCTAATATCTCTGTTTGAAATAGATTTAGAAAACATTCAATCTGCTGTGAATGAAATTGAATACATTCAAACAACCAAAGTGTATAGAATTCTTCCCTCTACAGTTGTTGTAGAGGTCGTTGAAAGAGAACCAGTTGTACTTTTAAATGATGGGAATAATTTATTTATGGTTGATAAACATCACGAGTTACTTCCAGCATCAAATAAAGCAATAAACAATTATCCAGTTCCAGTTATCAATTTTGAAAAAAACAACACTATTTCAGAAGATGAAATGGTATCAACTGTCATTACAATGATGAAATTTTATCCAGAATTATATTTAGAAATGAGTGAATTCAATAATATAAAAGATGAATATGTTTTTGTTAGTGATAATCGTACAAACATTTATTTAGGTAGTAATGAAATTTTGGATAAAATGATTTTGTTAAGAGAATTTTTACGGACCGTAAAACATGTAAAAGAGATGAAAAATTATTCATTTATTGACCTTCGTATTCCAAACCAAGTTATAGTCAAAGAGAGAGGACGCAGATATAATTCATGAGAGATGATAAGTATATAATAACTGGTATTGATATTGGAACAACTAAAATTGCTGTTGTTATTGCACAATGTTCGAACGAAGATGAACAAATGAAAATTTTAGGAGTGGGAACAAGCGTTTCACAGGGCTTAAAACGTGGAGTTGTTGTTGACATTCAAGAAACGCTTTCTTCAATTAGAAAAGCTGTTACAGATGCAGAAAAACAAGCAGATGTTGAGGTCGAATCAGCATTTGTTGGTCTAACAGGAGACCATATCAAAGGGATAAATTATTCAGGTGTAATAACGGTCAGTAAAAATTCAAATCGCCAACCAATTGGTCATGAAATTTCACAGGGAGATATTGATAGAGTACACGAGCATGCTCAAATGATTAATTTATCTCCTGATAGAAGAATTTTACATGTCCTCCCTCAAGAATTCAAAGTGGATGATAAGGGTGGAATAAAGAATCCCTTAGGGTTGTCTGGACATAGGTTAGAGGCAAAAGTGCATTTGGTAACAAGTGCAATCAATACAGAAAAAGATTTACGTACGTGTATGGAAAAAGCAGGTATTGAGGTAGATGGATTTATTTTAGAACCACTAGCATCATCCTATTCTGTACTAGATAAAAATGAACGAAATCTCGGAGTAATATTAATTGATATTGGAGGTGGGACTTCAGATGTCATTGTATTTCATGATGATGCGGTTTTGCATGCAGGAGCTATTCCACTAGGTGGGGATAATATTACGAAAGATATTGCCTACGGAGTTCAAACTACATACGAATCTGCTGAAAAGCTAAAATGTGAATATGGTTCTGCAAAGGTAGCTCTTTCGAGTCCTGAAGAAGCAATAACCATTAAAGGAACAAGTGGCAGAGAATCAAAAACAATTTCACAAAAAGAACTTGCAGAAATTATTGAACCGAGAATGGAAGAAATATTCAAGCTTGCGCAATATGAAATTCGAAAAAGTGAGTTTCCAGGTGAGTTTACATTTGGCATTGTACTTACTGGAGGTGGTTCAAAACTAAATCATATTACAGATTTAGCACAGGATGTATTCCAACAAGTCGTAAAAATGGGATGTCCAAATTTAACTGGAGGGATTTCTGATGAAGTGAATAATCCACGTTATGCAACTGCAGTTGGATTAATTCACTATGGGCATCATCAGTGGGAAGACAGAGTAGATAATGAAAAGATGAAGTTAAATTCATTGTTTTTAGATATATTTTCAAAAATTAAGAATTTTTTTAAAACTTGGTATTAACAACAAACAAAAGGGGGTAACTCATGTTATTTGAACCTGTTGACTTAACAGATCAAAAAGCGAAGATAGTAGTAGTTGGTGTTGGAGGCGGTGGCGGAAACGCACTCAATAGAATGATTGTGGGCGGAATGAACACGGTTGAATTCATCGCAGTAAACACAGATGCACAGGACTTGGACAATAATAATTCCCAAGTTAAATTACAAATTGGTAAAGAGCTTACGAAAGGGCTTGGAGCTGGTGCAAATTCAGAAGTTGGACGCAATGCTGTTGAAGAAAATAAAGAAGTAATTGTAAAAACTTTAGAAACTGCAGATATGGTGTTTATTACTGCAGGAATGGGAGGTGGTACTGGTACAGGTGCAGCACCTGCAATTGCAAATATATCCAAAGAGTTAGGAGCTCTAACTGTAGGTATTGTAACCAAACCATTTGCATTTGAGGGTCCAATCCGGAAGAAACGTGCTCTACAGGGTATTGAAGAAATGAAAAAAAGTTGTGATACATTGCTTGCAATTCCAAATGAAACTCTTCTTGAAATTACCGATGATAATACAACTGTAACTGAATCATTCAAATTAGCTGATAGTGTATTGCATCAGGCAACAAAAGGAATTTCAGATTTAATCAATATTCCTGGGTTAATCAACCTTGATTTTGCTGATGTTAAAACAGTAATGGAAAATATGGGTGATGCAATTATGGGTACTGGTATTGCACATGGTGAAGAACGGGCGATTTTAGCTTCTCAACAAGCCATTAACTCACCACTTCTTCAAGATGCAAGTATTAAAGGCGCACAGGGATTATTGGTCAATATAACTGGACCAGAAAGTATGACCATTCATGAACTTAATGATGCTTCTAGTATCATTTATGAAGAAGCAGGTGAAGATGCAAATGTAATACTGGGTTGTGTTTTAGATAGTCAAATGACTGATGAAATACGTGTTACTGTAATTGCGACAGGTCTAAACCAAGATCAAACTTCATTTGGTGAAAGTAATGTGAGTAACCAGTTTAGGACACCAACTTATACTGAATTTACTCAAAGCAAACAGGAAGAAAAAGTAGCGCCAGCATTTCAAACTCAAACATCAAACATTGAAGCAGATTCAACATTGTTCGATGCTCCACAAGCCGGTGAAAAAAATGACCAAACTGAAGAAGAAGGTGAAATCATGACTTTTGGTGATGATTTGGATGTACCAGCATTCATCAGAAATAGAAGACGTTAAATAGATTACCCCTTTTGTTGTAGAGGCACAAAATTTTGTGCCTCTACATTGCATTGTAGTAAAATTTTAATAATAGTTAAAACTATTTAAAAATTGTTCTCTCCAAATAATTCAATTCACTTATTGAATTAACAATATAAACACAGTTAAATTTCGTCTTCATTTTCTAGGCGGATAATCAACTGTTGAACTCAAAACCACAATCACCTAAAGAAATACTGGTGCAAGTAAACGATTTGAAAAAATATTTTCCAATTCGTTCGGGTTTATTTTCACGTATTGAAGGACATGTAAAAGCAGTTGATGGTGTATCTTTTAATCTCTACAAAGGGGAAACTCTTGGTCTAGTTGGTGAGTCAGGTTGTGGTAAAACTACCGTCGGAAGAACACTGCTTCGCTTACTTGAACCTACGGATGGTATTATACAATTTAATGGACAAGATATTACTAATTTTAGCTCAAAGGAATTACGTCCACTCCGTCGAAAAATGCAAATTATTTTCCAAGACCCATATAGCTCTTTAAACCCGCGAATGACTGTTGGAAATATGCTTTCAGAAGCATTGCAGGTGCATAAAATTGTTCCAAAAGAAGACGTAGAAAAAGAAGTATTTCGTTTATTAGATGTGGTAGGATTATCTCGTAATCAAGCAGGGAAATATCCCCATGAATTCTCAGGTGGGCAACGACAACGGATAGGTATTGCACGTGCGTTATCTGTAAAACCTGAGTTAATTGTATGTGACGAAGCAGTATCAGCATTGGATGTATCTATTCAAGCGCAAGTAATTAATTTATTAAAAGAATTGCAAAACGAATTTAATCTCACCTATTTGTTTATTGCTCATGATTTATCGGTTGTAGAATATATTTCAGACAGGGTTGCGGTTATGTATTTGGGTAAAATTATGGAAATAGCTGAATCGGATGCTCTTTATAAAAACACATTACACCCATACACACAGGCGTTGATGTCTGCTGTGCCAAATCCAGACCCTGATATAAAACCACAACGGATATTACTCAAGGGCGATGTTCCCAGTCCATCAAACCCACCAAGTGGATGTACGTTTCATCCTCGATGTCATATTGCTGATGGAGGTGAGTTTCATTCTGATTGCAAGGGGATTGTTCCCATACTTGATGAAAAATCAAATGGACATTTTGTTTCATGTCATCTGGTTGAAGGAGAGTAATAAATCATTAACTTTTATTTTGTGATTCAATGAGTTCACCATTTCAAACAGTTGCTTTTCAAACATTAGGATGTAAATTAAATTTCTCAGAAACATCTACAATAGCTAGAGATTTAGGCGAATATGGATTTTCACGCGTTGATATTGTTGACAAACCAGATGTAGTTGTTATAAATACATGTTCTGTTACAGACAATGCAGATAAAAAAGCACGAAAAGCAGTGCGTCATGTTTTGCAATATTCTCCCGATGCATTTGTAGCTATAGTAGGTTGCTATAGTCAATTGAAACCACGTGAAATTGCTCAAATTCCTGGGGTGGACTTAGTACTTGGAAATGCAGAAAAGTTTGATGTAAAACAATATGTTTCAACAAAAAATGGTCATTCAAATACTCTCGTAAAAACTACACCAGTAGAAAAACAAACAAAATTCACACCTTCATATTCACAAGGTGATAGAGTTCGATCTTTTGTAAAGATACAAGATGGGTGTGATTATCCTTGTACCTATTGTACAATCCCCATGGCTCGTGGAAAAAGTCGGAGTGATTCTGTTCAAAATACTGTAAAATTAGTAGAAAAAATTGCAAAAACTGATATCAATGAAATTGTATTAACTGGTGTGAATATTGGAGATTTTGGTGTTGGACGGTGTGAATCATTTTTCGACCTTATAAAACAATTGGATGTCATTAATGGAATTTCAAGAATACGGATTTCATCGATTGAACCTAATCTTTTGACAGATGAGATTATTGATTTTATCTCAAGTTCAAACTCCTTTTTACCTCATTTTCATATTCCATTGCAATCTGGGTGTGATAAAACATTAAAAGCAATGCAACGAAGATATAATACAGAATTGTTTACAAGTAGAGTTGAAAAAATTAAATCAATATTACCAGATGCATGTATTGCATCCGATGTTATTGTAGGGTTTCCAGGTGAAACGGATTCAGACTTTCAAGAATCGCTTCAATTTATTCAAGAATCAATGATTTCATATTGTCATATATTTTCATATTCAGAACGTGAAAATACATCTGCATTACACTTGAAACCTGTAGTTTCAAAACATGAACGATTAAATAGAAGTAAAACATTAAGATTATTGTCTGATAAAAAAAGAGAGCAATTTTTTACTTCTCAGCTCAATAGCACAAGACAAGTCTTAGTTGAAAATTGTGAAGAAGGAATTTGTTTTGGGCTTACTGACAACTATATTCGAGTTCAATTTGATGGAAATGAGTCATTCGTTAATTCCATTCAGGAAGTAAATCTTTTATCACCAAACGATGCGATGGTAAATGGAGTGATTACCTCATGAAGAAACTCCCTTTTGTTGGGATAGCAGGCAATATTGGTGTTGGCAAAACAACATTTACTGAAAAAGTTGGGCAACATTTTCAATGGGAAGAAATTTATGAATCTGTAATTGACAACCCATATTTAAGTGATTTTTATGATGATATGTCTCGGTGGAGTTTTAACCTTCAAATATATTTTTTACATCATAGATTTGGTGGCCAAATGGAACTTGCAAATAGAAAAAGTGGTGTTATTCAAGATAGAACAATCTATGAAGATGTTGAAATATTTGCTCGTAATTTGTATGAAATGAAACATATGTCAAAAAGAGATTGGGATACATATACAAACCTCTTTAAAAATATGACACATTTTTTATGTAAACCCGATTTGATTATTTATTTAAAAGCATCAACGGATACTATTATTTCTCGTATAAAAAATAGAAATAGAGATTTTGAAAAAAGTATATCTCCGGAATACTTACACAGTTTAAATGTATCTTATAATAAATGGATTAAAAGAATTAATAACATTAAAGTGTTAACGGTACATACTGATAATTTTAATATTTATACTGATACCGATAAGTTTAATGATATATTAGTCCAAATTGAAAGAAAATTGAGTGAATGATATAAAGAAAAACATAATTATTTTTGCATCAGGGGGTGGATCGAATTTTAAAAGCATTCATAGTCAAATTTTACAGGGTAGCATTAATGCTGAAATTGTTTTGGTCATTAGTAATAATCCTAATTCGGGTGCAATAAAATATGCTGTTTCACATAACATACGAACGTTTATCATTAATACAAAACGGTATCCAGAAATTGAACAATATGAGTTTGTTTTGAACAATGAACTAGATGTTGAAGAACCAGATTTAATTGTTTTGGCCGGGTATATGAAGTTGATTCCTGAATCAACTGTTCGAAAATATAACAGAAAGATTTTAAACATCCACCCGGGCTTATTGCCTGAGTTTGGTGGTAAAGGGTATTTTGGATCAAATGTGCATAAAGCTGTACTTGATTCCCATGCAAAAGAATCTGGACCAACCGTTCACTATGTAGATGAGGATTATGATACGGGTCCAATTATTGCACAATTAAAAGTCAATGTTAAAGAAAATGATACAATTGAAAGTTTGTCACAACGTGTATTAAAAGCTGAGCACTTATTATACCCCAAAGTTGTAAAAGCGTTTTGTGAAGAACGAATTGAGTGGAAAAATGATAAACCTTATATAAAGGATTTAAGTTAGATGAAAAGGGCTTTGTTGTCTGTTTGGAATAAAGATGGAATTGTTGAATTAGGGCAATTTTTGCATGATAATAATATTGAGTTACTTTCTACAGGAGGTACCCAAAAAGCATTAGAAGACGCAGGACTACCTGTTACACCTGTTGCAGAAATTACGGGTACTGGATCGGTAATGGATGGCAGAGTGAAAACTCTAGATCCAAAAATATTTGGTGGGATATTGGCTGATCGAAAAAATGAAAACCACATGATTGATTTAGATAAAATTCAAGGTTTAGAAATTGATATTGTTGTGGTTAACTTTTATCCATTTGTTCAAGAAGCAGTTTCAAAAGGATTGGAATTTAAAAAAGCGATAGAATTTATTGATATTGGCGGTCCATCAATGATACGAGCAGCTGCCAAGAATTACCATTCAGTTGTTCCTTTATGTGACCCAATTTTATATGAAGATTTCCAAAACCAATTTTCAGAACATGATGGCGATATTCCACTCAAATCACGTCAATTTTATGCTTCAAAAGTGTTTGCTATGACTGCAAACTACGAATCTGCAATTTTTAATTACTTTACGAAAGATGATGAAGGGTTAAAAGATAAAATCTCTCTCTCTCTTGAGAAAGTAAATGAATTACGCTATGGTGAGAATCCGCATCAATCTGCTGCATTTTATACACCAAATGGAGAGACACTTTCTTGGCAGCAACATCAAGGGAAAGCACTATCTTATAACAATTATGCGGATATGGAATCAGCAATCGCAATTGCTTTAGAATTTGATACACCTGCGTGTTCAATAATAAAACATGCAAATCCATGTGGTTTTGGGATTGGCAATTCTCCTACAGAAGCATATAAACGTGCAGTAACAACGGATCCTGTTAGTTATTTTGGAGGAATAGTTGGATTCAATCGTGAAATAGATGCTGATGTAGCGAATGAGTTAATTCAACCCTTTTTAGAATGCATTATTGCACCATCTGTTTCCATTGAAGCATTGGATATTTTGAAAAAGAAGAAAAATTTACGTGTGGTAACGGTTAGTGATAGCTTTAAAATGGATTCTCAAGTTATTAAATCTGTTGCAGGTGGTTTTTTGGTTCAAGAAAAGGATTCAAATATTGGTGAATTGGATTCTCTTGAAATTGTAACTGAAAAAAAGCCAACCGAAGAACAGTTACATGCTCTTAAATTGGGTTGGACAATGGTTAGATTTGTAAAATCAAATGCTATTGTTTTTTCAAATTCCGAGCAATTACTTGGTGTTGGTGCTGGACAAATGTCTAGAATTGATTCTACAAAAATAGCTATTAGAAAAGTGAGTGAAGCAGGACTAAATTTAAATGGTGCTACAATGGCATCAGATGCATTTTTCCCGTTTCCAGATAATGTTGAACTAGCTGCTTCTGCAGGAATTTCAGCAATCATTCAACCGGGCGGATCTATTAAAGATAAAGAAGTAATCCAACGTGCAAATGAGTTGGGATTAGTTATGGTTTTTACAGGGACACGACACTTCTATCATTAAATTAAGGTAACAAATATGGGATTTTCTACATTAACAAACATGGTTTCTGGCGATATAGCGATAGACCTTGGGACAGCAAATACATTAGTTTGGATTAAGGGACAGGGGATTGTTTTAAATGAACCATCTATTGTTGCTCAAAATGTAGTGGATAACAATATAATTGCAGTTGGAGTTGAAGCAAAAGATATGGTTGGTAGAACTCATAAAGGGATTGAAACAATTCGCCCCTTAAAAGATGGGGTTATTGCAGACTACCGCATGACTGATGCAATGATTCAAGGATTTATGCGTAAAATTAAACGTAGCAGAATTGCTAGACCTAGAATTGTAATTTGTATTCCATCAGGTGTTACCGATGTTGAACAACGATCGGTAAGAGAATCCGCTGAACATGCCAATGCAAGCGAGGTATATTTGATTGAAGAACCCATGGCAGCTGCAATTGGAATAGGGTTAGATGTGAGTAAACCTGTTGGAAATATGATTGTTGATATCGGAGGTGGTACTACAGAAATTGCTGTTATTTCACTGAATGGAATTGGCACAATTGAAACCATTAGAATCGCAGGTGATGAACAAACAAAAGCGATAATAGATTGGTTTAAAAATCAACATAAACTGGGTGTCGGAGAACGTACTGCTGAACAAATTAAATGCAATGTAGGCTCTGCAATTCGGTCTCAAGGAAAGAAAATTGCTGTAAAAGGACAAGATTTAATCACAGGCATACCTAAAACAATTGAAATATCATCCGATGAGATTCGTCAAGCATTGGCTGAAACTGTTTTTCAGATTACTACAGCAATCAAAAAAGCACTGGATAAAACCCCACCAGAACATTCTTCAGATATTATTGATAGAGGAATTATTCTTACTGGTGGTGGTTCTCTACTTGAAAATTTGGATGCCCATATTAGAAACAAAACTGGTTTACCTGTACACGTAGCAGAAGATCCTCTATATTCTGTTGTAAAAGGTACTGGTATGGTTTTAGATAATATTAAAAAATATAAAGATGTGTTAATTACTCCATAATGGAATTTATTCGGATATCATTTTTAAGTAAAGAAATTATTGCTTTACTTTTGACTTCCTGCCTTTCGTTAATTCTATTTTTTTCTAGTCGATCTGATTTTGTTATTGCTGTTGAAGAAGATTTAGCAGACATCACGTCGTTTATAATGTATCCCCAAACATGGTATAAAGGGGTAATGCAAGTCAAAGAAGAAAATAAGGTTCTCAAAGCCTTAGTTACTCAACTCACCTTGTTAAATTCCGAATCAGAACGGTTTAGAAATGAAAATGAACATTTGAAAAAAATGTTACAATTTGTAGAAGCACATCCATTAAGTATGCAACCTGCAAACGTTGTTAATACTCAATTATCTTCATCCGTTCAAACTTTTTTTATTGATATTGGGCAGATGCATGGAATCCATAGAGACCTACCTGTTATTGATATGTTGGGACTCCTTGGGAAAACAGTAAGTTTGGGTGACAATGCATCTAAAATACAGTTAATAACCGATAATAATTATAGGGTTTCCATTCGAGTTGGTAAAGATAGGACATTAGGAATTTTTGTTCCAACTCATGGAAGATATGGCATTTTGGAGGGTGTACGAAAAAGTCTTGAATTAACCGAAGGAGAAATTGTTGTTACTTCTGGTATATCTAACATTTATCCAGCAGATATCCCCGTTGCAAAAGTAATTTCGGTAGCTTCCAATAATAATCAATTATTTTTAGATGTAGCTGTGGAAATATTGGCTGATTTAAACAATTTAAATTATGTGTTTGTGATTCAATAATGAACCTTATTACTACAAGAATTATCATTACATTTTCTGTTATTCTACTTCAGGCATATTTCCCCCAAATAACAATTTTAGGAATAAGTTTTTCACCAGATATTTTACTTGTATTTTTAACGGTAATAGCATTTCTATGGGGTAGTGTTCAGACCATTGTAATAGGATTTATAATAGGTTTATGTCAAGATTTCACAACCCAAGTAGAACTATTGGGAATGTTTGCATTTGCTAAATCAATTTCAGGATATGGATTGACTGCATTATGTGGATATGCACAAATTTGGTCAAGATTCGTTAAATACCTCGTACTTTTTGGAATTTATACATTACATTTTATGGTTTATTTTTATGTTTCACTGAACAATTTAGAGTCTTCTTTTATACTGGGTTTAAGTTTGGTATTAATCCAATCTATATCAACATTGGTAGTTTTTAGGATTATTAATAAGTTTATTTTTAATTCCAAATTATTATAATGCAATTTCGAACTATTGTCAGTCAAAATCGTAGAAAAAATATAATATTAGTAATTTCCTATGGAATTATATTTCTAATATTTCTTCGATTTTTCAATCTTCAAGTTGTAGAACATAAATCATTCGTAACAAAGTCAGGAAACAATAGTATCCGTCAAATTCCATTGGCTTCTCCAAGAGGAATTATTTATGATAGAAATAAAAACCCATTAGTTGACAACCAACCAGTTTATGATTTAAGTGTTATTCCATATGATATTTCTGATACATTCAATTATACATTACTTGCATCTGTAATACAAATTCCTGAAAAAGAATTGCGACAAACTATTCAAAAAATGAAACGAAAATTTGAACGCTTTAAGCCTAATATTATTAAACGTCATGTTGACTTTGAAACCAGGTCCATTTTAGAGGAAAACAAACTGGAATTTTCTGGGATGATGTTTTCAGAAAATCCTGCAAGAACCTATACAAGTGATGCTCAGTTAACTCATACTCTTGGGTATTTACGTACTGTGACAGAAAATGAGATGAAAAAACGAGCCCATAAGAATTATAGATTGGGTGATATTAGTGGTTTTAGCGGTTTAGAAAGGGTCTATGAAGATTCATTAAGAGGTATGGATGGTGTTGAATTTAGGTTGGTTGATATTTTTGGAGTTGATCATGGAAAACATCCTGATACAAGAGCATACCCACCTTCTCCAGGGAGTCCTTTAATTACAACAATTGACGAATCACTACAGGTATTTGCTGAGTCAAAGATGGATACATTGGTAGGGTCAATAGTATGTATGAATCCAAAAACAGGTGAAATTTTGTCATTTGTGAGTGCACCAAACTATGATTTGTCTCCGTTTGTAGGTCCAATACCTTATGATGTGTGGAATGGTTGGAACAATGACCCAAGAAAACCACTGATGAATAGAGGGGTTCAAGGGGCATATCCCCCTGCATCACCATTTAAGTTAATTGCATCTGCACTTGCTTTGGAGAAAAATTTAATTGATCCATATAAAAAAGTGAGTTGTTCTGGCGCATATACATTAGGTGGAAGAGCATTTCATTGTTGGAATATTTATGGGCATGGAGATTTAAATATGCAGGATGCTATCAAACATTCGTGTAATATTTATTTCTATAAGTTGATTCAACAAATGAAATTTAAAGATTGGTCAGAATTTGTTGAACTGTTTGGGTTTGGTCAACAAACAGGTGTGGATTTACCAAATGAAAAATCAGGGCTTGTGCCTAATAAATCATATATGAATAAAAAATATGGTAAGTATGGTTGGGCAACAGGGAATTTACTCTCATTTGTTATTGGTCAAGGGGATGTGTTAGCAACACCCATTCAAGTTGCAAATATGATGAATTTAATCGCAACAAAGGGAAATACATTTCAACCACATTTTAACTTAAATATTGAACCTCACCCTGTTCAATTAACGCTTAAAAATAAAACATGGAAATTTTTACAAAATGCAACATGGCAAGTTGTAAATGGGGAACAAGGAACTGGAAAAAGTGCAAAAATTGAAAATGGGGTTGTGAGAGGTAAAACTGGTACAGGACAAAATCCCCATGGAGAAGATCATTCTTGGTTTACTGGATATGTTACAACGGATAATGGGAATCAAATGTCTATTTCTATAATTATTGAAAATGGTGGTAAAGGGTCTGGTATTGCAACCCAAATTTCTCAAGAGTTATTTTCGTTTTTTGCAAACCAACAGCTGGGTACGCATGATTAGAAAATTATTCTACATACCAGATAAAATCTCAATAAAATTATGGATAGTTGTACCAATACTTGTTTTACTTGCCATCAGTTTACTTGTCTTGCATAGCACAAGTGGCGATGTGGCTATGTTGAAATCATCATTCTATCGTCAAATTATGTGGATAATATTTAGTGTATCGGTTTTTGCTATTTGTCAATATATAAGACTTCAATTTTTTTATGAATATGGATATATTCTTTTTGGATTGTTACTACTTGCCATTTTGATAACCTATACTATGCCAGCTATAGATGGTTCCAAACGTTGGATATTTCTTGGACCGTTTTCATTTCAGCCCTCTGAGTTAGGTAAACTTTTAACCGTATTTGTCCTCTCAAAATATCTTGCAGATCAAAAGGATAATATTCGTGATATTAGGGTTTTAGTAACTTCATTTACAATTTCAATTGTACCCGCATTATTGGTTTTTAGGCAACCAGATTTAGGAACAGCCCTCATATATTTGGCAGTAGTTTTACCCATGTTGTATTGGGCAGGAGTTAGGCCATTATATTTATTTTTGTCTATTTCACCCTTGGTGAGTGTTATCGCAGCATTTAATTTAACAGTGTTTTATATTTGGATGGTTGTTTTTGCAATTATACTATTTTTAGGGCAACCTGAAATTCTGACGGGAACAATAAATTTTATTGTTAATATTTCCTTTGGAATGTTAGCACCCTATGTATGGAATTCTGTTCTGTATCCCCATCAAAGATTACGTGTTTTAACCCTATTAGACCCAATGCGAGATCCTCAAGGTGCAGGGTACCAAGTATTGCAATCTATGACAGCCATTGGATCAGGTGGATTTTGGGGAAAAGGGTTGGGAAATGGGACTCAAACGCATCTTCGTTTTCTACCCGTACGAGATACAGATTTCATTATTTCTGTTATTGGTGAAGAAATGGGATTATTTGCTATAATGATTATATTAATTGCAATTTCAGTTATGCTATATTGGTTGATTGGGTATGCACGTAAAGTTCAAAATAGGTTTTCAAGTTTAGTTTTAATTGGATTTACTGTCATTTTATTTAGTCATATTATCGTTAATATGGGTATGACAGTTGGATACTTTCCAGTTACCGGTTTACCTGCACCATTTTTAAGTTATGGTGGTTCATTTTTACTGACATGTACCCTCATTATTGCACTGGCTAATAATATCATTAATAACGAAGTGTAGGAAATTAAATCCTTCCCATTGATTACCAATTCTTTTAAGATGTAAATTTCTCGGCTAACTCGCGTTAGTTTTTACCAAAAACACATAAATATATAGGTTTAGGAGATACATTTTGGCTTTCAATATTGACATGATTCAACACCATTACAAACATCTGCCACGTAGGATAGAAGAAGCACGCTCAATTTTAAATCATCCACTGACAATGACGGAAAAAATATTGTATTCACATGTGTTCAACAAAATTGAACAGTTTAATCGAGGTGAAGATTATGCCGAATTTTCTCCAGATAGAGTAGCCATGCAAGATGCGACTGCTCAAATGGCATTATTGCAATTTATGATGGCAGGAAAAGAAAAAGTAGCAGTGCCAAGCACAGTCCATGCTGACCACTTGATTCAAGCCAAAGTAGGTGCAGAAACGGATTTAGATATTGCAAAAGATGTGAATTCTGAAGTGTATGATTTTCTTTCCTCTGTATCAAATAAATATGGAATTGGATATTGGAAACCCGGTGCTGGCATTATTCATCAAGTTGTACTTGAAAATTATGCTTTCCCAGGCGGTATGATGATTGGAACCGATTCACATACTGTAAATGCCGGTGGATTGGGTATGGTTGCAATTGGAGTAGGTGGTGCAGATGCTGTTGATGTAATGGCTGGTATGCCTTGGGAGTTAAAATTCCCTAAACTTATTGGTGTAAAATTAACAGGAAAATTAAATGGATGGGCATCTCCAAAAGATATCATTTTAAAAGTGGCTGGGATTTTAACTGTTAAGGGCGGTACAGGGTGTATCGTTGAATACTTCGGAGAAGGTGCAGAATCTTTATCGTGTACAGGAAAAGGAACTATTTGCAATATGGGTGCAGAAGTTGGTGCCACAACCTCAACCTTTTCGTATGATAATTCCATGGAGCGATATTTACGAGCAACAGATAGAAATGATGTTGCTGATTTAGCAAATGATGTAAGAGACCATTTAAAAGCGGATGCAGAAATTTATGAAAATCCGGAGCAATATTTTGATCAAGTGATTGAAATTGACTTAAACACACTTGAACCTCATTTGAATGGGCCATTTACTCCAGATAGAGCCACAGCTATTTCAGAAATGACTCAAGCATCTCAAGAAAATAATTGGCCAACTAAGGTTGAAGTGGGGCTTATAGGCTCGTGTACAAATTCTTCATACGAAGATATTTCTCGGGCTGCTTCGTTAGCCAAACAAGTCAAAGAAAAAAATCTTAAACCCAAAGCGGATTTTTTAATCTCGCCGGGATCAGAAAAAGTACGATATACAATCAATCGAGACGGTTTAGTAGATACGTTTAATGAAATTGGTGCAAAATTGTTTACGAATGCATGTGGGCCTTGTATTGGACAATGGGCAAGAGAGGGTGCTGAAAAAGAAGAGAAAAATACCATTGTACATTCTTTCAATCGGAATTTCTTAAAACGTGCAGATGGTAATCCAAACACACATGCCTTTGTTGCTTCTCCAGAAATGGTAACTGCTCTTGCAATTGCTGGAGATTTGCGATTTAATCCTGCAATTGATAGTTTGATAAACGAAAATGGTGAAGAAGTGATGCTTGATCCACCTATTGGTGATGAACTACCAGTTAATGGTTTCGATGTTGAAGATTTAGGCTACCAAGCACCAATAGAGGACGGTACCAATGTTAATGTTGTGGTGAATCCAAGTTCAGAACGATTACAATTATTAAATCGTTTTAATGAATGGGATGGTCAGGATTATTTAGGTTTATCGTTACTCATCAAGGCTAAGGGTAAATGTACAACAGACCATATTTCAATGGCGGGTCCATGGTTGAGGTTTAGAGGTCATTTAGATAATATCTCAAATAATATGCTTTTAGGTGCAGTAAATGAGTTTAACGATACAGTAAATTCAGTAAAAAATACAATTACTGGCGAATATGGTTCGACTCCTAAAGTAGCCCGAGAATATAAAAATGCAGGAATTTCTAGCATAGTTGTTGGTGATGAAAATTATGGTGAGGGTTCATCAAGAGAACATGCTGCAATGGAACCACGTCACATGGGAGTAAAGGCTGTGCTCGTCAAATCATTTGCTAGAATTCATGAAACAAATCTAAAAAAACAGGGTGTGTTAGCGCTTACATTTTCAAACAAATCCGATTATGATTTAATTCAAGAAGATGATAAAATTGATATTGTTGGTTTGACAAATTTTGAACCTGGGTCACAATTGACTGTTGTTTTGCATCATTCAGATGGCTCTACTGACAGTATTTTTGTTGACCATACATTTAATCAAAATCAAATTGAATGGTTTAAGGCAGGTAGTGCATTAAACTTAATTGCAGCCCAATCAGTAGAAAGTTAATTTTTGGAGTCTGTCCAAAATAAGAATTATCGCTCATTTATCTTGCAGGGCAAAAACCCCTTTTGTAAATTAACAGGCTCTAATAAACCCTGTTTTTTGAGAATTTATTATGTTTGAGCAAATTCAAGATCGACTTAGTGGTATTGTTAAAACCATTAAAGGTCAAGGGAAGATTACAGAAAGTAATATCTCAGATGCGATGCGTGATGTACGTAGAGCTTTACTTGAAGCGGATGTTAATTTCAAGGTTGCACGAACATTTGTAGATAGGGTTAAAGAGCGAACCTCAGGGGAAAAAGTATTTAATTCGGTTACTCCAGGTCAACAATTTATCAAGATTATTCAAGATGAGTTGACTCACTTCTTGGGTAGAGAAACTGAAGAAATATCATTTAATTCTTCTGGAGTTACAGTGATAGTAATGGCTGGTTTGCAAGGTGCGGGTAAAACAACCACCACAGCAAAACTAGCTAGTTTTTTGAAACGAAAGAGGCAAAAAAGCCCATTATTAGTTGCAGCAGATTTGCAGAGACCAGCAGCGATTGATCAATTGGAAGTGTTGGGTGAAAAAATAGGAGTTCCTGTTTTTTCACAACGAATAAGCAAACCGGTTGAGGTTGTTAAAAATGGTTTACAAGAAGCAAAACGAATTCAAGCAAACGTCATTATCATCGATACTGCAGGCAGACTTCATATCGATGATGAATTGATGACTGAGTTGAAGTCAGTTGTTAAAATTGCTAATCCAGATGAGATTTTGTATGTAGCTGATGGAATGACAGGTCAAGATGCGGTAAATTCTTCAAAGGCATTTTCTGAAGCAGTAGATTTATCAGGTGTGGTGCTTACTAAAATGGATGGTGACTCACGTGGTGGTGCAGCATTATCAATACGAGAAGTAACTGGTAAATCCATAAAATTCATGGGTACTGGTGAAGCTATTGAAGCATTTGAAACATTTCATCCAGACAGATTAGCGCAGAGAATTTTAAACATGGGCGATGTGGTTTCACTTGTTGAAAAAGCAGAGGAAGTATTTGACGCTAAACAAACTGAGAAACTACAAAAAAAATTAGTTGCAAACTCTTTCACATTATCCGATTTTCAAGATCAATTGAAACAGATTCAAAAAATGGGTCCA
>CAZCRK010000006.1:0-20072 GCA_964501035.1 uncultured bacterium | reverse complement strand
TTTCACATTATCCGATTTTCAAGATCAATTGAAACAGATTCAAAAAATGGGTCCAGTTTCTCAATTGATGGGTATGATGCCGGGTGCATCAAAACTAAAGGGATTAAAAGTTAATGACAAACAGCTCGTTTGGGTTGATGCAATTATTTGTTCAATGACCCCTTTAGAACGTGTAAAACCAGATATCATTAATGGTTCTCGGAGAAAACGAATAGCCAAAGGAAGCGGTCGGCCTATTCAAGAAGTAAATCAACTTCTAAAGCAGTTTTCTCAGATGAGATCAATGATGAAAAAAATGGGTAAGATGGGTAATAAACTACCCTTTAAATTTTAAAAAAGGAGAAAACTGATTTGGCAGTTAAAATCAGAATGAAAAGAATGGGACGTAGAAAACGTCCATTTTACAGAGTAGTAGCAATAGACTCTCGAACAAGAAGAGATGGTAAAGAAATTGAACGATTAGGTTGGTATGATCCAATTCCTCATGCATTAACATGCGAAATTAAGGAAGATCGAATTATCCACTGGTTGAAAGAGGGTGCTCAACCTTCAGATACTGTTCAAAATCTTTTCAAAAAAACAGGTCTTGCATTGAAATGGCATCTTATTCAAGATGGTAAGTCAGAAAAAGAGATTGAAAAAGAAATGGCTGATTGGATTTCTCGACAAGAGTCAAAACAACAAGCTATTGCAGAAAAGAAAGCTGCTAAACCTGAACCAGCAGTGGAAGAAGTTGCTGAAGATGTAGAAGAATCTGTAGATGATTCCACAGAAGAACCAGCTGTAGAAGCAAAATCTGAGGAAGCTGCTTCAGAAGAAGCTGAAGAACCGGTTTCAGAACCAGATGAAGTATCAACAGCAGAAGAAGTAAAAGCAGATTCTGAACCTGTTGAAGAAGAATCAAAGGTTGAAGAAACACCGAAAGAAACTTCTAAAGAGGAAAGTAAATAAATATTTTATTGAGTGGATATCCACTTGATTTAACATATTTGCTTTTCCAACCGTTTTTTAATAGTTTTGGGTAATAAAGCCCCCTCAGATTTAGTTTGCATTGGGAAGATTGTTAAGTCTCATGGCTTGAGGGGTGAAGTTAAAATTCTTTTGTTTAATGCAGAATCTGAAGCATTAGAAAAAGGAAAAGTTATTTGGATACAAACAATTAACTCTGAACAACCTGTTCAATTCATCATTGAGTCGGTTAAACTTAATTCAGTTCATTCTCGAATTAAATTGAAAGGAGTTGATTTTAGAGATGAGGCAGATAAACTGCATGGGTTGGAATTTTCAATTTCACGCAGTGAATTCCCCATATTGGATGAAGAAGAATTTTATTTAGTTGATTTGATAGGTTTTTCCATTCAAGATGAAAATGGTAAAATTATTGGGAACGTATCTGATATTGTCAATTTACCATCAAATGATAGTATTGTAGTTGAAGTAGATGGTAAAGAAATTTTCATTCCTATATTGGATGATTTTTGTACGCTTTTTGATTTTGAGAATGAAATGGTTTATGTTAAAAACATAGAGGGGTTTTTAAGTTAGTGAAAATTTATTTACTTACACCATTTCCTGATATGACCAAAGCTGTAATCAGTGAAAGCATTTTAGGTCGAGCTGAAACCAAGCAACATGTACAATACCATGTAGTAAATTTGTTTGATTTTGCAGACCCACCACATTTTCGAATTGATGATTATCCTTTTGGTGGTGGAAATGGAATGATTTTAAAACCTGAACCCGTTTTTAGGGCTTTGGAGTCACTTCGAATACATTCTAACTCACAACGAGTTGTGTTTCCAACGCCTGATGGAGAAGTGTTCAACCAAAAGATTGCTTATGATTTAGCTGAAAGTGAAAATTTGGTATTTATAAATGGTCATTATAAGGGAAT
The DNA here is from genome assembly GCA_964501035.1 of uncultured bacterium. Taxonomy (GTDB): domain Bacteria; phylum Fidelibacterota; class Marinisomatia; order SCGC-AAA003-L08; family D37C17; genus CAYNTS01. The sequence continues at coordinate 18,178 of CAZCRK010000006.1, read as the reverse complement.
AGATCAACGAATACGAGATGAACTTGTAACAGATGAAATTTCGATTGGTGACTATGTTTTAACGGGTGGTGAATTGCCATCTCTAGTAATGTTGGACGCCATAGTTAGATTATTGCCAGGAGTATTGAACTCATATGAATCAGTTGAAACGGATTCTTTTACTTCTGATTTATTAGATGGACCACATTATACACGACCAGATGAATTTAATGGGATGAAAATACCTGATATATTATTGTCAGGACACCATAAAAATATTGACAATTGGCGTTTGAAAAAACGTGAAGAAAAAACAAAGGAAAGAAGGACTGACCTTTGGAAAAATTATATTGCTTCAAGAAAGGATATTAAAGAAGATGGATAAAATATTACAAGCAACACAAAATGATATAAAAACAGATTTGCCTGATTTTAATTCGGGTGATACTGTTGCAGTAGGTGTTAGAGTTGTTGAAGGAAGTAGAACGCGTGTTCAAACATTCCAAGGAGTTGTTATTGCAGTTTCTGCTGGAGCTGGAACAAGTAAATCCTTTACAGTCAGAAAAATTTCTAATGGTGTTGGTGTTGAAAGAATATTCCCTTATCATTCACCAAATATTGAAGAAATAAAAATACTGAAAAAAGGTAAAGTACGAAGAGCTAAACTGTATTATCTGAGAGAGTTAAAAGGTAAAGCAGCTCGAATTAAAGAAAGTACATAAACTATTTAATATGTAGTATAAAAGCTCTTGATCATTCAGGTTAAGGGCTTTTTGTTTTTATGAGCAAATCTACTATAACATTAATCACAAGTATTGGGCACTTTTTGGTACATAGTATCACAATGATTTTGCCATCCATATTTCTTGTTTTGGAATCTACTTATAATGCTTCATTGATACAATTAGGTCAACTTGCAACTCTGCAAATATTTTGTCTTGGATTAGGAGGTATTCCTGCAGGATACTTAACAGATAAAATTGGATCCAAAAGGGTACTAGAAATTTACTTCATTGGGATATTTTTGACTACTATCTGGTTGTATTTTTCATCCACTTTTTTTCAAATAGGTACGGGATTGGCTGTTCTAGGTGGATTTGCAGGACTTTATCATCCAGCTGGATTGAAAATGGTTAGTCATTCGAAGAATGTCAGTAAAGCAATGTCATACCATGGCATTTCTGGAAGCTTAGGTTTGGCAAGTGGTCCAATTATTGGTTCAGTGATGGTTGTATTGTTTAGTTGGAAAATTGCCTATTTACTATTGGGAGGTGTGGCAATTGTTGGTTTGATAACACTGCTTAAGTATGATAGAGTATTCTCTCCTACTTTGAGTAATCAACAAACTCAGTTTAGTATAACAAAACCACATATTCTTATTTTTGTTGTAGCATCTCTTTGGGGTTTAGCTCATCACGGTCTTTTTAATTTTTTACCTTATTATTTTGCTGATTCTGTTGATATTGGGTTTGAAAAAGTATTACGGGGTGGAGTATTAACTGGATTTATTTTGTTCATTGGAATTATTGGTCAGTTAATTGGTGGACAACTTGGTGAAAAATATTCTCGTAAAAGTTTACTTGTATGGGTGGTTGGATTAAATATTCCATTTTTAGTGATAATGTCTATTTTGACAAATTTTCCTTTAGTAATCTGTGTTGGCATTTTGGGAGCAATTAATTTCATGTTTCAACCGATAAATAATAGTTTAATAGCAGATGTTAGTCATGTTTCTAAGCGCGGTTTTATTTACGGGCTTTCCTCTGGATTAAGCTTTGCGATTGGTTCATTATCTGGTATGATTGGTGGGATGATTGGAGAAAAATTTGGATTGCCATTGATTTTTCCTGGATTTGCTGTATTTTTAATCGTTGCAACAATATTTGCATTTATTTTTAAAAGAAATTTTGTAAAAAATGCTTAAATTAAATATATTAAAACTTCAACATTCATTGGTTAAATGATTATTCCTGAAAAAAAATATATTAAGTTAAAAGAAAAACTGCGCAGATTTAATGAAATTGGCGTTGCACTTTCTGCTGAAAAAAATATCGATAAATTATTAGAGATTATTCTAAATGAAGCTAAAACGTTAACTAATTCTGATGCAGGTACACTTTATTTAATGATAGATAACAATATGCTAAGTTTTGAAATTATGAGAACCGATTCGTTAAATATTCAATTTGGTGGAGTAACTGCACCACCGGTTCCTAAAAGTATTTATCCTGTAAAACTGTATGATTCTGAAACCAAAGAACCCAATAACCATAATGTATCTGCCTACACCGCTTTGACTGGCAAAACTGTAAATATTACAGATGCTTATGAAGAAAAGGGATTTGATTTTAGCGGAACAAGAGGATTTGATGAGAAAAATGGTTACCGTTCCACTTCATTTTTAAATGTACCCATGAAGAACCATGAAAATGATGTAATTGGAGTGCTTCAATTGATAAATGCAATTGATACAAAATCCGGAGATATTGTTTCTTTTAATGAAGAAATGCAAGAAGATGTTGAGTCATTGGCATCCCAGGCTGCAGTTGCATTAACAAATAGAAAACTTGTTGAAGAGTTAAAAAACTTATTTGAATCATTCATCAAATTGATTGCTTCAGCAATTGATGCTAAATCACCTTACACAGGTGGACATTGTTCCCGTGTACCTGACTTAACAATGTTATTGGCTAAAGCTGTTGAGAAGGAAAATAAAGGTCCATATAAAAATTTTGTAATGTCAGAAGATGAAGAATATGAGCTTTCAATTGCTGCCTGGTTACATGATTGCGGAAAAGTTACGACTCCAGAATATGTCATGGATAAAGCGACTAAATTAGAAACTATTGTAGATAGAATTGATATTGTTAAAATGCGGTTCGAAGTATTAAAACGTGATGCAGAAATTTCATTATTAAAACAAAAGTTAGCACATTATGAAAATGGTTCATCTGAAAAATTTGATTCAATTCAGGATAAATACCAAAAAGATATTGAATCTTTAGAATCTGATCTTGCATTTATTGAAAAATGCAATATTGGTGGTGAATTTATGAAAGAAGAGTTTAAAGATAAAATCAGACATATTTCTAAGCATTCTTTAACGGTTCAATCAAAAAGTACTCCATTATTGGGTGATGATGAAGTTTTAAATTTAAACATTGCACGGGGTACCATTAATGAGTCAGAACGAAAAATAATGATGGACCATATTGTGCAAACCATAAATATGTTAGAACAGCTACCTTACCCAAAATCACTGGCAAATATTCCAGAATATGCGGGGGGGCATCATGAAAAAATAAATGGGAAAGGTTACCCAAAAGGTTTAACTGGTGAACAGATGCCTACCCAAGCTAAAATTATGGCAATTGCTGATGTGTTTGAATCTCTTACGGCTAGTGATAGACCCTATAAAAAAGCAAATACTCTTTCTCAAGCATTACGAATTTTATCTTTTATGCGAAATGATGGAGAGATTGATCCTGATTTATTTGCAATTTTTGTTAAAAATAAAATTTATTTAGAATATGCAAAGAATCATTTACCAAAAGAACAGATTGATGAGGTGAACATCAATGACTATTTATAAAATTATATTGGACAAAATATGTCCAAGGTGAGTACAAATGTAAATGCCCGTGAGGCACTAAAACAGCTTCCTTCGGTTGATGACTTGCTCAACCAGTTCAGTAAATTTAATCAGTTAATCCCCTATAACTTATTTAAATCAACAATTCAATCTACGCTTAAAGAATTCAGAAATGAGATACAAAATGGGGAGAAGATAGAAAATATTCAAAAGTCTATCTTAGATACACTTTCTGTGCAGTTAGAAAGTTTATCCCAACCCAATCTACAAAGGGTAATTAATGGCACAGGAATTATTTTACATACAGGGTTAGGTCGAGCTCCAATTTCTACACCAATCCTCCAAAAAGCAATGGAAAATATTTCTCATTATAGTAATCTTGAATTGAGTTTGTCAAATGGTAAAAGGGGAGAGAGAAATAATCATATTGATGCATTAGTGAATAGCTTAACTGGTGCTGAATCCACAATTATTGTAAACAATAATGCAGCTGCTGTATTGTTAATGTTAAATTCTATTTCTGATGGAAAAGAAGTTATTATTAGCAGAGGACAACAAGTTGAAATTGGTGGTTCATTTCGCATCCCTGATGTTATTCAAAAATCAGGTTGTATTCCAATTGAAGTGGGAGCAACAAATAAAACGCATTTACAAGATTATGAAAATGCAATTTCAACCAATACAGGTGCAATTTTAGTTGCACATACAAGTAATTATAAAGTTTTGGGATTCACCAAAGAAGTTGACCTTTCTGAGTTATCTACTTTAGCTAAAAAGAAAAGAATACCACTACTTGTGGACCTTGGTAGTGGGGCAATAGCAGATTTTCAAGAGTTTGGTCTACCGTTTGAAGAAACAGTTGACTATTACATCAAAAAAGGTGCCCATTTAGTATCTTTCAGTGGAGACAAATTATTAGGAGGTCCTCAATCTGGAATAGTGTGTGGCAAGAAATCTCTTATTAGAAAATTACATAAAAATGCGTTATATCGTGCTTTAAGAACCGATAAACTGACGGTTTCTATTTTAGAACAAACTCTAAAAACTTATATTTCTAAATCTGAAGTTAATGATTCAAATTTAACGTTATTATTATTCAAGCGATCACAATATGAGTTAGAAAAATTGGGGGAAAATATCCTTGAAAAAATCAACCCCACAATTAGAAAAAATCATAAACTCACTTTAATCAAAACAAATGTAGAAGCTGGAAGTGGTTCATTGCCTTTAGAGTCATTCCCAAGTATTGCAATTTCATTTGATTCTAATATAAAACCTTCCCAGATTTCTTCAAAACTCAGACAAGCAAAAACACCTGTTTTAGGATATATTCATGGAAAGAAGTTTAGAATAGATTTGAAAGCTATTCCTAACGAATCTATCGATTTATTGGTCGATACAATAAATAAAACTCTATGAATAGACAAGTTGTAATTGGGTTGTCTGGTCATATTGACCATGGGAAAACAGCTCTTGTTAAATCATTAACTGGTGTTAACACTGACAAATTAGATCAAGAAATAGATAGAGGAATGACAATCGACATAGGGTTTGCATTTCTTACAGAAAATATTACTATGATTGATGTTCCTGGACATGAAAAGTTTGTTAAAAACATGATGTCTGGTGTGAGTGGAATTGATGTTGCAATTTTAGTAGTAGCTGCAGATGATGGAGTAATGCCTCAAACCCGTGAACACTTTGAGATTTTAAAACTACTAGATGTTTCAACAGGTGTAATTGTAATCAATAAAATAGATATTGCCGATGATGAATGGCTAGAATTAGTAGAAATGGATGTCCAAGAGCTTGTTGAGGGGTCATTTTTAGAAAATGCTACAATCCATAAAGTGTCTGCGCTAAATAATACTGGAATTGAAAATCTAAAAAATAATCTTGTTTCAATTTCCGATTCTGTACCCCCCAAAAAAGATAGGGGTATTTTTAGAATGTCTGTTGACAGGGCATTTAGTATCAAAGGATTTGGTACAGTTGCTACAGGTACAGTTTCATCTGGATCGGTACAAATAGGGAAAAATATTGAAATTTTACCAAGTGGGGTTAAGAGTAAAATTAGAGGTCTTCAATCGCATACTATGTCAGTTGACGAAGTGTTCTTAGGAGATAGAGCTGCCATAAATATACAATCTATTGATATAGATAAAGTTTCTAGAGGGAGTGTAATTTGTACACCTAATTCACTAAGTGAAACGCATAAAATTGCCGTACATTTTCATCTGTTAAGTTCAGAAAAGAAACCATTGATTCAAAACCAAAGAGTTAGAGTACATTTAGGAACCCAGGAAGTCATGGCGCGTGTAGCATTAATCGATGCTAGACAACTAGAACCAAACTCTTCTGCTCCCATAATGTTACGTTTAGAATCTCCCTTAATTGCAGGAAGAGAAGATAAGTTTATTATTCGAAGTTATTCCCCAGTTCATACAATTGGTGGTGGTTATGTTCTAGATACTGAACTTTCTGACAAATGGAAAGTTATAAAAGATTATATCTCAAAACTTGATACCCTAGATAAAAAGGGGCAAATTCAATTAATAGTTGAAAATCAATTTGCATATCCTATTACTTTGTCAAGGTTGTCCACTAGGTTAACAATTTCAATTGACAAAGTAAAAACTATTATTGATGAAGATGATGCAATTAATTTAATTGATTATAAACGTGAAAATTGGGTGGTTACCAATCTACAAAGAGACAAAATTGAGAAAAACATTTTAGAATATTTACGTAAATATCATGAGTTAAACCCATACAAAGGTGGCGTTCAAAAGGAAACAATTAGACAGAAAATTAAAGGTGATGTTTTATTCACAGACTTTCTTCTAGAATCTCTTGAAAATCAAAATGCTGTTAAACAGAGTAATGAGTTATGGGCTTTAAGTAGTTTTGAAATTGAATTAAACAAAGATGAGTTAATGATACAAGATGAGTTGATTCATATTCTAGATAAAGAAGGGTTTACATCATCAAGTTTTAAAGAACTTGCAACCAAAATTGATTTTGATGCAGAAAAAGTAATGGTACTTCTAAATATTTTAGAACAACAGGGAAAAATTATTAGAATTAGTGGTAATTTAATGTTTACTAAAAATAATTTTGATAATTTGAGACAAGAGTTGTTGTTTCACTTTCAATCTACAACTACATTAAGTGTTTCGGAATTTAAAGATTTAGCTAAGACAAGTAGAAAGTATGCAGTTCCACTTCTTGAATACTTTGATAAGCTGAAAATTACATACAGACACGAAAACAATCGAAAACTAGTTACATAATGGCAGGTAAAAAAGGACAAACACCCGTTATGAAACAATTTTGGAATGCAAAGAAAAAGCATCCAGATGCGGTAATGTTGTTTAGAATGGGTGATTTTTACGAAACATTCGATGATGATGCTATTTTAGCATCAGAAATATTAGGTATAGCTCTAACAAAACGGGCAAATGGAGCAGCATCTACTGTACCTCTAGCTGGGTTTCCCTACCACTCATTAGAACAGTATTTACATAAACTTTTAAAAGCAGGTCATCGGGTGGCAATTTGTGAACAGGTTGAAGACCCCAAAAAAGCAAAAGGCATTGTAAAACGTGAAGTAGTAGAAGTTTTATCTCCTGGAACCGCTTTAACAGAGAAGTATTTAGACCATTCTCAAAATAATTTTTTAGCTAGTGTTATTTTTAATAATAACAAATTTGCTTTATCTATTTTAGATTATTCTACGGGTGAGTTTTTCGGTGGTGAGTGGGAAGAAAATAGCCTTCTTCATTTATTGCATCGATATTCAGTTTCTGAAGTTATTGTTCCTGAAAGCCAAAAAGATACACTAACAAATTTGTTACAAAATAATCAATGTTTTATTTCGACAATTCCAGATTGGGTTGCGGAAATTGAAACTGCTTATGATATTCTCATTGAGCAGTTTAATACACAATCTTTAAAGGGTTTTGGATTAGAAAATAGAGATTTGTTAGTTTCAGCTTCAGCATGTGCTTTACATTATGTGAATCAAAATTTTCAAAATAAATCTACTCATATTACTTCATTTTTCTTAATACAAGAAGATGGATATATGGGAGTTGATGCATATACATTACAAAATTTAGAAATATTTAGATCACTATCTTCACACGATTTGTATGGTACATTAATAAGTGTGATGGATAAAACAGTAACATCTGCGGGTAGTAGAATGTTAAAACAGTGGTTAAGTCAACCCTTATCTGATGTTGGAAAAATAGAAAAACGGCTAATGAGAGTTGAAGAATGTTTTTCGGATTTTGAGATAAAAGATGGGATTAGATCTTCATTAAAACAAGTTTCTGACATTACACGAATCATGGCACGTTTATCAACTCATAAAGCTCACCCAAAAGACATTATAAATCTTGGTAATTCATTAGCACAGATAAAGAATATCAAACACATAATTGGAGGTGACAGTTCTTCATTAAATAAGTTAATTTCAAAATCAAAGAATACTACTGAAATTGAAAATATTATAATGAAAACATTAAAGGAAGACCCTCCAGTAAATATTTCAAAAGGTGGATATATTGCAGATGGTTTTTCTAAAAAACTTGATGAATATCGTAAGCTTTCTACAAATGCAAGTGATTGGCTTGCTAAGATGCAAGTCGAGGAACAGCAGAAAACTGGGATCCCTAGTTTAAAAATTGGTTATAATAGAGTGTTTGGTTACTATATTGATGTTACTAAAACGCATATTGATAAAATTCCTGAATATTATATTAGAAAACAGACATTAACAAACTCTGAACGATATTTTACTGAGGAGCTGAAAGTATATGAAGAAAAAATACTATCTGCTGAAGAAAAAATTGTTGAACTTGAAGCAAATATATTGAGTGAATTAATACAGCAAATTATGCTTCAAATTATACCCATTCAACAGAATTCGGAAATTTTATCAAAATTTGATATTGCTTCAGCACTAGCAGAAGTTGCAGTTAGTAACGAATATGTGAAACCAAAAATGTCTCAAAAACCAGTGTTAGAAATAAGAGACTCACGACATCCAGTTGTTGAAACATTGTTGCCTATTGGAGAAGATTTTATACCAAATGATGTGAAATTAGATTCTAAAACGAACCAAATAGTGCTTATAACGGGTCCTAATATGGCAGGTAAAAGTACCTATTTACGTCAAATTGGATTGATTGTGTTAATGGCTCAAATTGGCTCCTTTGTACCTGCTTCAAAAGCAAATATTGGAATAGTTGATAAATTGTTCACACGAGTTGGTGCAAGTGATAATTTAGCTAGGGGTGAATCCACATTTTTAGTTGAAATGAATGAAACAGCAAATATATTAAATAACGCCACTAAGAAGAGCCTTATCTTACTGGATGAAATAGGTAGAGGAACATCAACGTATGATGGATTGTCTATAGCATGGTCAGTTGTTGAGTATCTTCACAACAAAAGTGAAATTCAGGCAAGAACGATTTTTGCTACACACTACCATGAACTTGTAGAATTAGTTGAAAATTTAGACAGAGGTGTAAATTTAAATGTAGCTGTTCAAGAACACGAGGATAATGTCGTATTTCTCCGTAAAATAATTGAGGGTGGAGCTGATAAAAGCTATGGGATTCACGTTGCAGGTATGGCAGGTCTTCCAATATCTGTTATAAATAGAGCAACTTCAATTTTATCAGAACTTTCTAAGGATAAATTTCATTTACCTACAGTATCTCATGAAATAGAAGAAATTTCTCAGATGGATTTATTCAAAGAAGAAGAGTTAAAGATTCGGAAGAAACTGAATGAGGTAAATATTAACACTTTAACACCACTTGAAGCCCTAGAAAAACTGGATGAGTTAAAGAAAAGTATTGATGAAAAATAGTTTCAAATTAATTGTATTGTTTTTTCAAACAATTCCATTTTTATTTGGTGTTGAGTTTGTTTCTTTCGGAAATGATATTAGTGAAATAGCAGGTGATGCTAAACATACAGCTATGGGTGGAGTTGGATTAGCAATAGACAGTGAGAGTTCTCTTTTTAAGAATCCTTCATTAGTTATTTTTAACAATAAAAACAATATTTCTATTTCAAGAGATAGTCATTGGAACGGATTAGTCAATCATACTCAATTTGTATATAACCCAAAACAAAAAGATAAATATTTTACAAGTTTTGGAATGATTATTCGATCGATTGATGATATTCATAATACAGAAAATGCATGGATTGATCAAGGAACTGCTCCAAATGGAGATATCAATTATGAGAATATCGATTTTTCCAACCACCAAGAATTTTTGTGTTATATTTCATTTTCTACAAAAATTAAAAAAAATGCCAAAATTTCGAGTATAGGCATATCACTTAAACCTAAGTTAGCTTTAATTGATGATTATTACTCTGTTGGATTTGGCTTTGATGTAGGTGTCTACTCTCCTTTAACTAAAAATCTATCTATTGGATATTTCATTCAAGATGTGTTTTCGGTAAATTATTGGAATACTGGCAATATTCAACTGAATTATCCGAAATTTAAAATTGGTATTTATGAAAAAACTAAATATATCAACTTAGGGATTGACATTGGAAAATCAACAAACACAAATGAAAAAATAGAGTTTGCCACTGGTGTAGAAATTCAGATGTTGGATGGATTTCAATTCTTTTTAGGTAGCTCTAGTACTATAAATTGGTCCTTAGGTTTTAGTACTCGTACACGATTTATTGATTTTATATATTCCGTTAATCAAAATAGAGTTTTAAGCGAAGTTGCAGTTAACCATAAGATTAGTTTAATTTTTGATATTAAAAAAGTGTCGAAACTATCAGAAGGATTAAGACCATAATTATTTTTGATAAAACTTTGATAAATAGGGTGTTAATGCTTAATATTTCTGCCCTGCATCTAGGGAATATGTTATGATAAAAAGTATGACAGGTTATGGTAAAGTTACTCAAAGCAATGATGACTGCTCAATCACTGTAGAAATCAAATCTTTGAATAGTAGATATTTTGAAATTTCTACTAGATTACCATCAATTTTTTCTGAACAAGAAGATAAAATTAATAAATTCGTAAAAGATAATTGCAGTCGAGGTAAAATTGCATTGTATGTTTCTGCTGAATTTGTTAAATATACAACACAGTCGTTGGTTTTAAATGCAGATAAATTAAACCAGTATTTAGACTTAGTTGAAGATATCAACAAAGAACTACAAAGGGATGAAACTATTCCAATTAGTCAGTTATTGAAGATACCTGAGGTAGTTAAAGTACAAAAAAATGAAATTTCTGAAGAGTTTATAAAATTACTTTTTGAAACTGTAAAATTATCCTTGGAAGAAATGGAAAATATACGCAAACTAGAGGGGCAGAATTTACAGGTAGATATAGAAGAAAGGATAAATAAAATCCAATCTTTATCAAAAACTGTAGATGAAAAAAGTAAAAATTTACTTCCTGGGAATTTAGAAAAGTATAAAGAACGGTTAAATCAATTAACAACCGATTATACATTTGATGATGATCGTTTGTATCAAGAAGTTGCTATTTTGATTGATAAGAAAGATGTGACTGAAGAGCTTATTCGCTTGAATAGCCATATCCAACTTTTTAACACAATTTTAGGTAATGAAGAAATTGTGGGAAAGAAATTGAATTTTTTGATTCAAGAGTTGGGAAGAGAAATAAATACAATTGGCTCTAAAACGGATATTGTAGAAGTAAGTCATCTAGTAGTTGAAATGAAAAATGAACTGGAAAAAATTAGAGAACAGGTGCAAAATATAGTATGAGTACAGGAAAACTTGTTGTATTGTCAGCACCATCAGGAACAGGAAAAACTACAATCTGTAAAAAGTTGTTAGAATTAAATAAAGATTGGAAATTTTCTGTATCAGCTACAACACGTCCAAAGCGTGAAAATGAAGTTGATGGTGATGATTATATTTTCATGAGCGTTGATAAATTTGAACATTATGTTAAATTTGGAGACTTTTTAGAATGGGAATGGGTGCATGGAAATAAGTATGGTACACTCATTTCACCCCTTGAAGATGCTTTAGATAATGGTGATATAATGCTCCTTGATATTGACGTCAAGGGTGGTACCACAATAATGGAAGAATTTCCAGATGAAACTATTTCTATTTTTATTGAACCACCTGGAGAAGATATCCCTGAGCAACTTGAAATCTTAGAAGATAGATTGCAAAAAAGAGGAAATGACTCTTCTACTTTGATAAAACAACGACTCAAACGTTTTCAAGTTGAAATTGAATACAAGGAAAAGTTTCAATTTCATTTTGTAAATGGTGATATTGAGAAAACAACCCAAAAAGTTTTAGAAACTATTAAAAAGGAACTTAAATGAAAATCAAAACAATACCTATGAGTGAATTGTTTCATCAATCCGATGATATTTATACAGATATAGTTGTTTCAGCTAGAAGAGCTAAACAAATTATTGATTCACAATCCATTGATTTAGAATCAATGGAAGAAGTAGAAGATTCAATAGAATTAGAAGTAATTCCAGATGAAGACTTTGATGTAGAAAAACCAATTGTTAAAGCAGTAAATGAGTTAATGGGTGGAGAACTTGAGTGGTATGAATCAGAAAATGACGAAAGTACAGAAGACTGATTTAGATCCATTACAAGTTCAATATTTAAAACAATATCAAGAACTATTTGGTAATACAATTTATTTAAATAAAAACGAACCTGTCTCAAACGAAAACTATTCCTTAAAAACTTTCAAGGATGAAATTAAGACATGTGATCTTTGTGCACTAAGTGAAACACGAACAAATTTTGTTTTTGGAAGTGGAAACCCAAATGCAGATATTGTTTTTGTAGGTGAAGCACCCGGTGAAAAAGAAGATTTACAAGGTATTCCATTTGTTGGAAGATCAGGCAAATTGCTTGATAAAATGCTGGAAGCAATTCAGTTAGACCGTTCAAGTGTTTTTATTGTGAATGTTTTGAAATGCAGACCACCAAAAAATAGAGATCCCTTGCCTTCAGAAGTTGAGTTATGTGAATCATATCTAAAGAAACAATTAGAAATTATTAATCCTAAACTAATCGTTACATTGGGACGGATATCCTCTATAACTTTATTAAAAACTAAAGAAAGTCTTACAAACCTTCGCAATAAAATTCATTCTTATGAAAATATCGATTTACTATGTACTTACCACCCAGCAGTTTTGCTAAGAAATCCTAATTTAAAACGTCCAGCATGGGATGATTTTAAAGTGATACGAGATAACTATTTGGCGAACTAATGGTTGATACGTCTGATCAAAACTTAAGATTACCACCCCAAGCAATTGAAGCTGAAGAAGCTGTTCTTGGATGTATGTTAATTGATCCCGAATCAACACCAAGGGCAATGCATCATTTACAAGCGGATAGTTTTTATAATTCTAATCATGCAATCATTTTCTCAAATATGTTAGAATTGTTTGATGAGAATATTTCCATTGATAGTATAAGCTTAATTGAAAAATTAAAAAAATCAGGACAATTAGATACTGTAGGTGGTTCTTATTTTATTACTGGATTAGCATCTTCAGCACCATCGGCACAAAATGTGGAATATTATGCTAGAATTGTCAAAGACAAAGCAATTCTACGTCATGTGATAAAAACTGCTGTTACTATGAGTACTGAAGCTTACGAAAGCCAGGAAGATGCAACAAATATCTTAGACAAAGCTGAACAAGTTCTTTTCAATTTATCCCAACATGCTCAGAGAGATAGGTTCAAAGAAATGGAACCGCTATTGCATGATGTCTTGGATAATTGGGGAAATAGAAAACAAGGAACTTTAACTGGGGTTCCATCTGGATTTAAAAAATTAGATGATTTACTATCGGGTTTTCAAAAATCCGATTTAGTAATTCTCGCTGGAAGACCATCTATGGGAAAAACTGCTTTGGCATTGTCACTTGCTCGTAATTGCGCAGTAGAATATGGTCACAAAGTAGGAATTTTTAGTCTGGAAATGTCTAATCAACAATTGGTTGAGAGGTTGTTAACGGCTGAAGCACGAGTTGATAGTCACTTGGTTAGAACAGGTATGCTTCCAAAACCTGAGTGGAAAAAACTGTCAAGAGCTGCTGGACCTCTTTCTGAAGCACAAATATTTATTGATGATTCTGCTGGATTAAATATTATGGAATTGCGTGCAAAAGCAAGGCAGTTAAAAGTTGAAAAAGAAATAGATATCTTATTTGTTGATTATATACAATTATTGAATGCTCCAAGCAAATCTGAAAGCCGTCAGCAGGAAATTTCCTATATATCTCGTTCATTAAAAGCATTAGCTAAAGAATTAGAAATTCCAGTTATTGCACTTTCGCAGTTATCACGAGCAGTCGAATCAAGATCTGATCATAGGCCTATAATGTCAGATTTACGTGAAAGTGGAGCAATAGAACAAGATGCAGATATTATTATGTTCATATTCAGAGAGTATGTGTACTCAAAAGACGATGAAGACTTTGGACGTGGTGAAGTCATTATTGCTAAACATCGTAATGGTCCTACTGGTGTTGTTCATGTCTCATTTATTGACAAATATGCACGTTTTGAGAATTTAGCTGAATCTCATCAAGAATACGCTAACAATCTCCCCTCATAATTATGATTTTAAACACATTAAAAAAAATCCTCCCTGGGTTTGAAAAAGGCTATCCTAAAGATTTTATTACTATCCTTGAAAATTTATACCAAAATAGTGAACCAAACCAAGATACAGTAGATTTATTGTGGAAAGCATATCAGTTTGGTGAAAATGCACACAAGGGTCAACTTCGTAGGTCAGGTAAACCATATTTTATTCATTGTTCAGCAGTAGGGGTAAAATTAGCTGAATGGCGAATGGATGTAAATACAATCATTGCAGGTTTGCTACATGATACAGTTGAAGATACTGATGTATCACATGAGATATTAGCCAATGAGTTTAATCCTGAAATTGCAGAATTAGTTGATGGAGTTTCAAAATTATCTGGTATCAAATTTAATACTCGTCAAGAAAAACAAGCTGAAAATTTTATGAAGATGTTTTTATCTGTGGCAAAAGATATAAGGGTTATTATTATCAAATTTGCAGATAGATTACATAATATGAAAACTCTTGGACATCTCCCTTTAATAAAGCAAAGAAGAATTGCAATTGAAACTAGGGATGTATTTACTCCACTTGCTCATAGGTTGGGAATGAATCAGCTTAAAGTTGAGTTAGAAGATCTTGTGTTAAAGACACTTGAACCAGAGTCATATAAAAATCTTCAAAAGAAAATACGTTCATCAAAAAAAGAACGTGAAAAATATATAAAACATTTTTCAGAACCTATTGAAACTGAATTGGAAAAATTTGATATTAAAGCACGGGTGTTTGGAAGAGCTAAACACTATTATTCTATTTTTGGTAAAATGCAAAAAAGGAATAAGAAGTATGAAGAATTGTTTGACTTATTTGCAATTCGTGTTATTGTTGAAAAAGTAGAACAATGTTATGCAGTTTTGGGTATTGCACATCAAATATATACTCCATTGCAAGAACGATTTAAAGATTATATTGCTACACCAAAAAGCAATGGTTACCAATCGATTCATACTACTGTCTTTGGTAAAAATGGGAAAATGGTTGAGATTCAAATTCGAACTGAAGAAATGGATAAAACTGCTGAGATTGGTGTTGCTGCACATTGGGTATATAAAGAAAGTGGCTCTATAAAATCTAAAGATACTCAAATTGATATGCATATGAAATGGTTAAGAGAGCTTGTCGATGCCCTTCAAAGTGAGGGGCAAAACCCTAATGAGTTTCTAAATATTTTAAAAGTTGATTTATTTCAAGATGAAATTTTTATCTTTACTCCAAAGGGAGATGTAATATCGTTAAATGCAGAATCTACGCCTGTTGATTTCGCATTTTCAGTTCATACACAGGTTGGAATGCATTGTATTGGTGCAAAAGTAAACGGAAAAATTGTTCCACTGAATACAAAGCTAAACAACGGTGATTCAGTAGAAGTCATTACTTCAGATAGTCAGACACCTAGCTATGCGTGGCTTAAATTTGTTAAAACTGCAAAGGCAAAATCCCATATCAAAAGATGGGTTAAACGAGAGCAACATAAACAAAGTATTCAACTTGGTAAAGAAATTGTAGAAAAGACACTACGACGATTAAAACGATTATCTTTACATGCTAAAATTAAGGAATCACCGGGTGCATTAGGGTTTAGCACTGAAGATATGATTTATTCTGCCATAGCAAATGGCCAGTTAACTGTAAGAAATATTATTGAAAAATATGATGAAAGTCATGAGGAAACCCAAGTTAATGACCCAGAAGGAGAATCGCTAACAAAACGATTTATTAATCGAGCTAGAGGCGTTGCAAAAGGAGTTAAAGTTGATGGCATCTCCAATACTTTGATTTCATTTGCTAAATGCTGTAGTCCCATTCCAGGTGATGATATTGTGGGTTATATTACTCGTGGCCGTGGAGTTACAGTACATCGAAGTACGTGCTCGAATATACCTGTCTTAGAAAATGAAGATAGATTTATCAACGTAAATTGGGATGTAAAAGCTGATAAATCATTCATTGTACGTTTAAAAATAATGGCTGAAGATAGAAAAAATTTCCTTAAGGATATGACAGAAGCAATTTCTTCATTAAATATAAATATCACAAGTGTTGATATCCGAGCAAATGAGGGGATAGTATCGTGTATAATGATTTTGGAAATACGTGATACGAAACAGTTAAATCGACTTCAACGAATTTTACGGCAAATAAAAGATATTGTACATGTGGAAAGGATGTAAATGAAACCAATAACATATACTCGTATGGATATTCTTCGAAGAACTTCTGACAAATTAAATATTTCATTAGACGAGTTAAAGATTATATTAGATTCTTTTTTAGATACGATGGGTGATATGCTTGAAGAATCGAATGATAAAACTCGTATAGAACTACGTAATTTTGGTGTATTCGAAGTAAAACCAGCTAAGGCAAAGCCAAAGGCTCGAAACCCAAAGACAAATGAAGAAATTTATGTTCCACCCCATAGAAAAGTCCATTTTAAAGTAGGTAAGAATATTCGTAAAGTGCTCTCTCAAGAGTGGAATGTCAATTGAAGCGAATTTTAGCACTGGATGTTGGAGAAAGAAGAATAGGAGTTGCTATTTCTGATCCACTTAAAATCATTGCATCTCCTCTTACTATTATCGATAGAAAGTTTACTCCAGATTACACAACAGAAATAAATAAATTAATTACAAAAAATAATATAGAAAGATTAGTCATTGGGTTGCCAAAAACATTGAAAAATACTGAGTCAGTTCAAACAAAAATTGTAATTGAATTTATACAAAATTTACAGCAAAATATTGAAATTCCAATTGAAACTATCGATGAGAGATTAAGCTCGATTTCAGCTCAACGATCATTAGTAGAACAAGGAGTGAAAACAGGGCATAATAAGGGTGATATTGATCAAACAGCTGCAGCATTATTTCTCCAAGAATATCTAGATTCATATTAATGAACAAACATAAAACACTACTATATTTGTCAATCTCAGCTATTTTAATGGGGATTTCATTTCATCCCTTACACCTGGGTTGGTTTGCATGGTTTGGGCTTATTCCATTATTCAAAGTGATAACATTTAATCAAAATATGACCAATAGAAAAAGTGTTTTAATCTCATTATTTTGGGCTTTTCTTCATTACCTAGTAACAATATATTGGCTCGGGTTTAACATTGGAACAACGAGAACGATTGGCATTATTTCTATGTTGTTTGCTGTTTTGTATCTGGCTTTATGGCCAACAATTGCAATATTTGTATGGCGAAATATTCAGCAAATAATTGGAAAACAATCAATATGGCTTTTCCCATTTATTTGGGTAAGTATGGAGTACTTACGCTCATTTGATGCTTTGGGTTTTCCATGGGTTTCCTTAGCAAACACACAAACAGAATATTTAACACTAATTCAAAATGCTGAAATAACTGGGATTTATGGAATTTCGTTTTGGATAGTATTAGTTAATGTTAGTTTGTTTTCATTGTTGTCTTCATTTTCTATAAAAAAAGCTTTTCAAACATTATTGATTTTTACATCAGTATGGATAACAGGGTATATTCTTACTCCACCACATGTTGATATAGATAGTGGAATTTTTATTACCTCAATTCAACCAAATATCCATTTGAGAAACAAACATGATCAACATTTTGATAAACAAAATTTAAACACATTAATAGAATTGACAGTACAAAATGCTCCTGAAGATGTTTCTCTTATTTTTTGGCCTGAATCCTCAACACCAGACTTTTTTCTACAAAATAAACCATTTTATAGAAAACAAGTTGTAGATATGTTAAACAAATTTGATGCAAAACTAATTACTGGAACTACTTTCTATGAAAAATCAAATACTGATTATTTATATTTTAACTCTGTAGCAAGTTTATCAAATGATGGTGTGGTAGAAAAATATCACAAACTAAGACCCGTACCCATGGCTGAATATAGTCCTTGGTCAGATACATTTCC
>CAZCRK010000005.1:40921-56486 GCA_964501035.1 uncultured bacterium | reverse complement strand
CTTTTTGCTAATTCCCAGCCCCCTATTATTCTAGTGCATGGATTTTTTGGATGGGGACGTGATGAAATGCTCGGTTATTACTATTGGGGAGGTTCATTCGATTTAGAAAGTTATCTGATAGAGCAAGGTTTTACAGTTTATACAGCTTCAGTTGGACCAATTTCATCAAACTGGGATAGAGCAGTCGAATTGTATGCCCAAATAAAGGGTGGGCAAGTCGATTATGGCAAAACACATTCTGAAAAATTTGGATTAATACAAAAACCTGATACTAAAATATATGATGGATTTTATCCTCAATGGGATGCTGAACATCCAGTACATATTATTGGTCATAGTCAGGGTGGTACTACTGCACGAATGTTAGAGTATTTGTTGCAACAATCTTTTGAAAATGAAGACAACGACTTACTTACACATAGCCATGATGATTGGATAAAAAGCATTACCACAATATCTACACCGCACGATGGGACAACACTTGCACCTATTATGAAAAATATTTTTCCATTTGCACAAAAAATGTCAAAATGGTTGGGAGTGGTTAATACGAACAAAAGTATTGAAAAATTCTTTGATCTTGATCTGGAGCAGTGGGGTTTAGAAAAAAATAATAATGAATCATTTTCCTTATATATGAAACGAATTGCAAATCTTCCTTTTGATAATTCAACTAACTTTTCAGCATGGGATTTATCAATTGATGGAGCTAGAACATTTAATTCTAAATATTCATCGAATGATAGTACCTATTATTTTTCAATTACAACATCAACTACACATGAAAAGAAATCAGGGAATCATGTACCAGATGGTGGAACTTTTTGGTATTTATGGTCACCTGCATATACTATGGGTAGGGATAAAAAAGCACCCAACCCTCAATGGCTTGAAAATGATGGTGTTGTGAATACTGTTTCTATGGCTGGACCTACTTCTGGTATGTGGGGTTCAGAACGCATTGATTACTTCCCCAAGCATTATCAGCCAGGTGTTTGGCAAGTTATTGCTAAATTCAAAAAAGATCATCATGCTTTTATTCGTCCAACCAAGCATAATGATATTGAAAATACTAAAGATTTTTTCTATAACCATTGTAAAACAATAACCGCACTTCCATGATACAAAATTTTATGGATGCCATCATATTTGATATGGATGGTGTAACATTAGATTCAGAACGCTTATATGCTCAAGCAGAAATCAAGTTGTTTAAGGAATATGGTGTCACTATTCCTGATGAGGACTGGAAACTATTCAGAGGTTCTTCTGAAGATCATTTTTATACCTTAAGTATGAGTCGATATAAAGTTACAGAAGACAGAAAAATATTTATGAAAAAAGGGAAGAAATATTTATTAGATGTTTTTAGTCAACAGCTCGATTACATGCCAGGGTTTCTTGATTTGATTAATCGTATATCTCACATAAAAAAGGGGCTAGTAACCGCCACAAATAAAGAGATGTATAGATGGGTTGATGATAAATTAAAAGTGAGTAGTCATTTCAATAGCATTATTTATGGTGGTATGACAAAAAATAACAAACCCCATCCTGAACCATATTTAACAATGATGGAAAACTTAAGTGTAATTCCAAGTAGGTGTGTTGTTGTAGAAGATTCCGTTCATGGGATTGCTTCAGGACTATCTGCTGGTGCAAAAGTTATTGCACTTTCAGGTTCTGTGGAGTCTTGTGAACTAGTTAAAGCAAACGCTGTTGTCGATCATTTAGATGATATAAATGAAACTCTTTTAATTTCTTTATTTGAATAACTTTATTTATGTTGTAATATACAACTATGAATTTATCCGAACAGTTACTAGATATCTCAATAAACATGAATGCTATGGTCAGACATATTGCATCTAGTTACCAAATAACTATGGCTCAAGCATATTTTCTACTCTCTGTTCCATTTGAAGGCATTCCAATGGCAAAACTTGCATCTTTATTAGGTATTGATAATAGCACTCTTACACGAAATTATAATAAACTCAATTCAATGGGTTTTGTGCAACGAGAGCAAGATCATTTAGACAAGCGAATATTTTATATTAAATTGACATCTAGTGGAGATGAAATCGTAGATTTACTCAATGCCAAAATAGATGAATCAACATTTGATATATTACAAAAAATAGGCATCGATGAGATTGATACAATTCATGAGTTACTTGAAAAATTATCATGGGAAATGGTCATGAAACGTTCTCAATCAGTATGAGTCAATTTTCAACAAAATTACAACAATGGTATCAGAAAAGTAACAGGCAGATGCCTTGGCGGGGTGAAACTGATATTTACAAAATATGGTTGTCTGAAGTAATGTTACAACAAACTCAGATAAAAACTGTAATCCCTTATTACTTAAAATGGTTAGAAAAATTCCCTTCAACACGCGAAGTAGCTCAAGCGAGTGAACATGATGTGTTAAAATATTGGGAAGGATTGGGATACTATTCTCGTGTGAGAAACTTTAGACGAGCAAATATGGTAATCCACAATAAGTATTTAGGTATAATCCCTACTACTTATGAAGAATTTGTTTCTTTACCTGGTGTGGGTGATTATATTGCATCAGCTGTTTTGTCAATTGCATGCAATATATCCCTTCCTGTGATAGATGCAAATGTTAAACGGGTAATGTCACGTGTTTTATGTATAAACCAAACCCAATCACAAGGAATTCAAAGTATCAAATGTTTTCTAAATGAGCATATTCCAAAAAAATCACCAGGAAATTTTAATCAAGCCTTAATGGATTTAGGAAGATATGTTTGTACACCTAAATCACCTCAATGCAATGCTTGTCCAATTAATCCAAGTTGTAAATCTTTTGGTGATAATATTGTTGATAAGTATCCAGTTCTCGTTAAAAAACAAAACATTCCACATTATAATGTCGGTGTTGGTGTAATTTGGAATAATGATAAAATATTTGTCAATAAACGAAAATCAAATGGCCATTTAGGGGGACTTTGGGAGTTCCCTGGTGGGAAGGTAAAAAACAAGGAATCTATTGAATCCTGTATTAAACGTGAAATTGATGAAGAACTTAATCTTAATGTAAATATTGGAAGTAAAATTGCTACTATTAAACATAGTTATAGTCACTTTTCAATTACACTTTCAGCATTTAACTGCAAAATGGATCAAGAAAATATAAGCCCTAAACTAAAAGAAGAATGGAAATGGATTTCTCCCAATGAGTTACAAATGTTAGCATTTCCTAAAGCAAACCATAAACTTTTCCCTTATTTAACCAAGGAGAATCCATTTTAATGTTTTCAGTTATTCACAGTTTTATTCGATACATACTATTTTCACTTTATTTTTTAACATTTGGTCTCATAACTCTAATTGGGTTTTTTATATTACCAATCAATTTTGCTTATAAACTCATTAAACCATTTTGCAGAGGTGGATTAATAGCACTAGGTGTAAATGCAAAGGTAGTTGGTTCGATTCCTAATAAAGGCACCTTCATTGTTATGATGCACCATTCAAGTTTTATTGATTCATTTATTTTCCCATTACTTATCAAAGGAAAATTTACAGGTATTGCTGATAAGAAGAATTTTTCATATCCTATCTACTCACAAATTTTAAAACGAATTCGGGCTGTATCAATTGATCGCTCAAATCGCATTCAATCAATTCGCGGGATAGAAAAAGCAGAAAAAATATTAAAAGAGGGATATCATATTGGCATCTTACCTGAAGGAACTCGAACAACAGATGGAAAAGTAAAACGCTTGAAAAAAGGTGGCTTTCACATGGCAGTAAATACACAAACACCTATTATTCCAGTTGGAGTAAAAGGGGCGTTTGAGTTTAAACCCAAAACTAGGTGGACACTAAAACCCGGAAAAGTTGTTTTAACAGTTGGTGCACCTACAAATCCTGATGACTATGAGGTACTTGGGGTAAATGGACTATTGGAAAAGATTCAGAAAGAAATTGAAAGGTTATCAACTTAAATTTTCTGATTAAGAAGCGTTTTATATGCCAATCCCAATGAAATCATAGAAACTGGGATGGTAAAAATCAATCCAACGAACATAAGTAACGCACCTATAAAGTTAATTATTGCTAGAATTAGTATTAGCTTTAACATTTCACCAACCGAACCCTGTGTGATATAAAAACTTGATTTCAAAGCATCAATCGGATGTGTATCTTTGTCTATGATGAAATAGTCAAAAAATAACAATCTTAAATAGACAAATGAAAGTGGAACGACAAGTAAAAGCAAAAATATTATTCCATTTAAAACTCCCAAATCAAAGTCTGGAATTGGGAATTCTTTCATGTTTAACAAAGTCGTTAACTCATATAAATCATTTGCTAAAAATGGTGCAAATACATCAGTTCCAACTGCATTGATTAAAAACAATATGGCTGGGGTAACAGCGCATAACACGAAAATTCCAAATATAAACGACGAAATTATGTATGGTACTAATTTATGAAAATATCCAAAAATTTCCGTTATGTTCACTTCAGTTCTATGAATAATATTTAAAACAATACGAATCGCACCTAATGATAATCCCATCAAAAATAATCTAGAAGCAATATTGAAAATAAAGCCATGCTGTAAGGAGTTTTCTGAAATTGATGTATTTAACAAAGAACTAATTAAATTAAACAAAATTATGATTCCAACAACACTTAGTAATGAGTTTAACTTTTCTTTAGCAACTTGCCAAGATTCTTTTAAAATGTGAATAGCATTAAACTGATTCATTTAAATCCTTTTACTGTGAAACTATTTAAGGAAATAGTAGTATTTAATAGCTAAATTTCATGCTTCAATATGATAACATCTTATGAAAAATAACTTATCTTTTCAATTTCCAGTACACAAAGTACAATTAAATAATGGACTCAAAGCAATGATAATTGAAGATAATTCGTTGCCCATTATTTGTTCAACAATAACATTTGATGTAGGCGGTCAAAACCTGCATAATGATAAAACTGGCATTGCACATCTTTTTGAACATATGATGTTTAACGGATCTAAGAAATATCCTAAAGGACAGTTCGATACTATTCTTGAATCACAAGGTGGGTACTCAAATGCGTGGACTTCCCGAGATTTTACCTCTTACTTTGAAATGTTTCCATCAAAGAATATCGAACAAATATTAGATATGGATAGAGACCGAATACAGAATCTAGCTTTAACTGAAAGTATGCTCACATCTGAAAGAGAAGTTGTTAAAGAAGAAAGACGAATGGCTGTAGAGGATTCTATACAAGGCACTCTTTGGGAAACTCTTTATAAACATGCTTATACACATCATGCATATAGAAATCCAATTGTAGGATGGATGGATGATATTGCATCCATAAACTTAGATGATTGTCAATCATTTTATGAAAAATATTACGCTCCAAATAATGCCATTTTGGTCTTAGCTGGAAATCTTCATATTGAGACTGGTGTAAAGTTGATTGAAACATTTTATGGGGATATCCAACCATTTAATTTGCCAGATGAAGAGGATGTTTTTGAGCCCACACAATCAAAACAAAAATATATCCAAATAGAAAAGCCAACCGATATTGAACATGTGTTAATTGGGTATCATGCAATAAATACGAAACATCCATCTTTTCCCGTTTTAGATATTCTTCAATTTTTATTAAGCGAGGGAGAAAGTTCTAGACTACATAAACGGTTGGTTTATGAAGAACAAATTACAATTAATTGCCATGCTAATTTTCATTGGGGAAAAGATAATGAATTGTTGACTATCGGGTTTACAGTTCAAAATGGATATTCTGGGAAAGATGTACTAAACATATTAGATGATGAATTGCAGAATTTTCTAGATAATCCTATTTCCCAAAGAGAATTAGATAAAGCTAAAAACATGTTGTTTACATCAATAGTTCACGACGTCAGCTCTCTTCATGGAAAATGTTCAACTCTGACAAATCATGAATTACTATTGGGTGATTCAAACACCTTTTTTGATTTACCAAATAGATATAAAAGTGTTACTGTTGAAGATGTAAAACAGTGTGCAAAACAATACTTGTCTAAATCAAATAGAACGATTGTTCATGTAGTTCCTGAAGGGAAATCAAAATGAACATGAATCAAAAATGGGAAACAATTCCTTTTAATTATGAAACAATCCAATTAGAAAATGGAGTAACAATTTTGTTTTTCGAAAACAATGATCTCCCTATAATTAATGTTAAATGTCAAATTGATTCAACCCCCTACCAGAGCGGATCTGCCGATGGTATATCTTTTTTACAAGGAGAATTATTAACCTCTCATGTAAATGGTTTAAACGCAACTGAGTTTGCTGAAGCAGTTGATTACTTAGGTGGTTTCATCGGAGTCTCTACTATGTACGACAGAACCATAGTTTCTGGTGAATTTTTATCAAACAATATCGATCAATCATTTAAATTGTTTTCTGAAGTTATATTAAAACCAACGTTTTTAGATAGCGAATTGGAACGACAAAAAAAACGAATTCTTACTGCAATTGATGGAATAAAAGATAACCCATCTACTTTAAATTCACTTTATTTTCAAAAATTGTTTTTCGGTAAAAATCACCCCTATTCATTACCTGTATTTGGTGGAAAAGAAGTTATCCAATCCATCATATCACATCAATTAAAAGACGACTATCAAACACGATTTACCCCACAAAATGCAACCTTGGCTATTTCAGGAAATATAACCAAAACTGATGTCGTTAAATTTTGCAGAATATACTTTGGAAATTGGGAAAGAAACAGGCTCGCAAGCGGTAAGCAGTTTTCTGTTCGAAACATTGACTCACGTGAAATATACTTGGTTCATAAGCCTCAACTTCAACAATGTCAAATTAAACTAGGAAGTGTTGGTATTTCTGCAACTAATGATGATTATTTTCCAATTCGCGTTGCAAACACAATTCTTGGAGGCGGATTTACATCAAGGCTAATGGAAGAAGTGCGTGTAAAAAGGGGACTTACATATTCAATTGGGAGTGGATTTCAAATAAGCAAACATCCTGGGACCTTTTCAATTCAAACGTTTACACAAAATGAAACATTACAACAAACTTTAGATGTAATTTTGAAAGAACTAAAAGTATTCCACGAAAATGGAATTAACCAACGTGAACTAAATGTTGCAGTTAATTATATGTCTGGTACATTTCCACTTTCACTACAAACAGATGGTGATAAAGTTGCTAATATGCTTAACAGTCATTTTTTCCAAAGAGGAGAAGATTGGGTGTCAAATTATATTCAAAACCTTCAACAGGTCTCACTTGATGATGTGAACCACTGCATCAAAAAATATTTTCCACTTGATAAGGTTGTAATTGTAGTTTTAGGGGATGCGGAAAAGATAAAACACCAATGTGAAGAAATTGGACAAACAAACATTATTCAATTAGAGGATTAAATGGAAGAATTACATGTATTACATCGATGGGCAGCTAATATTTTTATAATTAATGCTATGGCTGCAACAATAATTTGGGTTTTATACCGTAGTGAACCTGATAAACTGAAGACCCCTGTTTATGGACGGCTTATATCTGGCGAAAATGTGTTTTCATCTTTAATTCTATTCCTTGGTGCTATCATTTTAGTTAAAAATACTATATGGTTTAGCATTCCTAAATTTCATCCTAAACTAACGTTGGGACTTATCGCAATTGCAATGGTACATGTTATTCGAATGAAAACAAGTGCATATTTGGATGGAAAGTTAAAATATAAGTTATGGGTAGATATTTTACGTCCACTTCAACTTGCAATTTTAGGAATGGTTTATTTTATAGGGTATTATTTAACCCATTCTTAAATGAAAATTCCTTTTACTAAAGCTCATGGTACTGGAAATGATTTCATTATTTTTGTTAAAGAATCATGTCCAGATTATATAACAGATTCACAATTTATTCAGCAAATATGTAAGCGTAAAACAGGTATAGGTGCAGATAGTGTCCTCATTTTATCTGAATGCAGTGGTTATGATTTTAAAATGGACTACTATAATTCTGATGGAAGTTGGGAAACAATGTGTGCTAATGGTGCGCGTTGTGCAGGATTGTTAATGTATTCTACTGGGAAGTGTTCGGATAAAATGACCATGTTAACCGGTGATGGAAAACATTTTATTCACATTGTTGATGAAGATAAAATTCGTCTATCAATGAAAACGCCTACATTCAAAACAGATGAATTAGAAGTTAACAATTATCTAGGGAAACATGTAGATTCTGGAGCAAAACATTTTGTTACAGAAATCAAAAATGTTTCACCACATTTAGTTGCTGATATTGGTCCTAAAATTCGAAATCATAACGTTTTCTCTCCACATGGAATAAATGTAAATTGTTCTGAGGTGCTAAGTAAAAATACAATTAAAGTAATTACATACGAAAAAGGAATAGAACAGGTTATGTTATCTTGTGGTTCAGGTGCAACTGCATCTGCCTATTACTTAGCTCAAAAACATAACCTTGTTTCACCTATAAATATTCAAGTCCCAGGTGGTGAGTTATCTGTAGAATTTAATTCTAACTGGTCTGAAGTATGGCTTACCGGCCCTGCAAGAATTGTGTTTAGTTCTGAGATTGAATCTAGTCAGTTTAACATAAAGTAAGGTTCTTCACAAACAACGATACTTTTGGTTGTTCTATTTTTTAATAGTCTAGAATTAGTTCTATCTAATAAAAAATATTAAATGTAATTTTAAATATGGTTATCACGCTTTTTTAGCAGGATATCATTATTGAAAAAGAGGTGATAATTGGTTTAACTCAATTTATTACAAGATAGTTACAAAGAAAAACAAAACAATGGTTATCCCGCCATTTTGGCGGGATATACAATATCACCAAAGCGGGATAAGCATGGTTGGGTGCCATAGGAATACCGATGTTAGATGAAATAAAAGTAAACAAGAAAATTGGAAGTGAAACTTTTTCATTCAACAGTCAAGAACAACCAATTGATGTTCTTAATTTTTGGCAATGGTCAAGTTCTGATTTATTGGGCAATGCTCTGCGTGGAAAATTGGCTGAGTTCATTGTTGCATCAAGCATTGGTCAAACAGGAAATCTACGAGTCGAGTGGGATGAGTATGATTTACTCACAGATACAGGCATTAAGATAGAAATTAAATCATCATCTTATTTGCAAAGTTGGAAGCAATTTGAATTGTCAAAAATTATCTTCGGTATTCAGCCAAAAGGAGAAACTCAATCCAGAAATTCTGAGAGAAGCAGAAAATCTGATATCTATATTTTTTGTGTACTTGCCCATAAAGATAAAAATACGGTTAATCCCCTACAACTGGAGCAATGGAATTTTTATATTCTTCACACTTCTGTGTTGGATGAAGAGGTTCCGCATCAAAAAACAATTACTTTGTCCAGCTTACTGGATTTAGAACCAGACTATGTTAAGTATGATAAATTGGGTAAAG
Source organism: uncultured bacterium (assembly GCA_964501035.1). Lineage (GTDB taxonomy): Bacteria > Fidelibacterota > Marinisomatia > SCGC-AAA003-L08 > D37C17 > CAYNTS01. The sequence continues at coordinate 47,017 of CAZCRK010000005.1, read as the reverse complement.
CTATTAATTTGGCAGCTAACAAGGCACTCCAGCGGACGGCTAACCACCACCGCTGAGTTTGGTCGTTAGCAAGCTTCAAAATTGTGATTATAAATAAATGAGTTTCAATCCACGATTAAAAACAAAACGACTAACTCTTCGGAAGGTTGAGCCTGAAGATATTGACTCAATATTTAAATATGCTTCTGATATAGAAATTGATAGATATGTTGGTTGGGATTATCATAAATCAATTGATGATACTAAAGAATTTGTTGATTCTATCTTAACGAAGTACCAAAAAGATGAACCTTCTGATTGGGGCATAATTGATAACCAAGCAAAATGTATGATAGGTACAATTGGATTATTTAATTATAACAAAATACATGGTTTTATTGAGATTGGTTATGCATTGTCTAGAGAATACTGGAATAAGGGTATAATGACAGAAGCATTAAATATAGTCAATAGATATTGTTATGATGAACTAAATGTAAATCGGATTGAAGCAAATTGTTTTATTGAGAATATTGGATCAAAAAAAGTACTAGAAAAGTGTGGTTTTAGAAGTGAAGGAATATTGAGAGAAAAGTTCTACGCAAAAGGAAAGTATAACGATGTTGAAATATTTTCTAAGATTAGAAATGAATAGAATAAAGCTTGCTAACAACCGCTGTTGCGGACGCCAAAAGCGGGCAGCGTAAAACCTGAGTTTATGACACGCAAAATGGTAATATGTCGAATGGAGTTTAGAGTAAACTCCACAGAGCTAGCACGTTAAACAAGTACTCGAATCTGTGAAGAACCATTAATATCAATGTATTAAGATAATTTCTTTGTTTATTGACCGCTTGGTCAATAAATTACAACCATGGCACGACCAAAGAAATCCGAAAGAGCAAATATTGATGAAACTCGCAACAGAATATTAGATGTAGCTGAGGTGATTATTGCACAAAAGGGATTTAATGGTGCAACGACTAGAGAAATTGCAGAATCTGCGGATATAAACAAAAATCTAATATTTTATTATTTTAAAAATAAAGATGGTCTCAACATTGCAGTAATGGATCGATTAATTTCTCCTATTTATACACATATTGCTCAATCATTAAAGAAACAAAAACCAATTAATGATGTAATTGAATCCATTATTGACGCATATTTTTCTGTCATAAAAAAGAAACAGTTGATTTTTGCAAAACTCATTGCACGAGAACAAGTTAATGAAGGAAAATATATTTCTCAATTTTTACTTGAAAAAATGTCATCTATGATTCCCTTATGGAAAAGTACTTTGAATTCTGAAAAATCATCCGCATTCGATATGATAACTTACTCAATGATTGTAGGTGCAATTGTATTTCCATTTATGTCTATGCCAATTTTAGAAAAATTAGTGTCAAGTACAGATGAAAATATGCCGTCGATTGATGACTTGAAAACTGAAATTAGATCCTTTATTTTGAAGGGAATTGTTACACCATGAAGCAATGGTTTATAAACAATAGTTTGAAACGTCCAAAACTCACTGTTCTAATTATGGTCCTCTTGACGTTAATTATTGGATTTGGTGTTCGCAATATAATCGTAGACGACAACATTATGAATCTTCTGCCAAATGACATCCCATCACGTGTTGTTTGGGAAGAAATTAACGAAGAATTTGGTGAAACTGAATTTATGTTTGTCGCATTTGGAAACACCAATCAAACAATATACAACTCCAAAGCGCTTGAAACTGCCTGGGAGCTAACCAAAGAATTTGAAAAAATTGAATTAGATGGAAAACCTCTCGTTGAAGAAGTTATATCTATTGCAACACTGAATAGAATTGACAGCGATGATGGTTGGATGGAAGTAAATGAACTCATGCCACAAAAACAATTATCAGATGAAGAAATTTCTGAAATCAAATTGTATCTTGAGGAAAATACTGGAGTTTCCTCTCGCATTTTGGGCCGTCATGGGAATTTTATGAATGTGGTCATCCGTCCAATAGATAATTTACATTACCCACAACTTACCCAAGAAGTATCCAAAATAACGAAGTCTTACGAAAATGATTTTGAATTTCATTATGGTGGTGAGTCTTACATTGTTGGTAAAATCCCAGAAATTATTGTGGGTGAAGTAGGCACTTTAATGAGTGTTGGACTCATTTTAATGATTATAGTACTACTCGTAAATCTGCGAAATTGGTCAGCAGTTGCAATGGTTCTTGCAGTTATCGTGATGTCTGCACTTGCTATGATGGGATTTATGGGATGGGTAGTTCACTTTACTAAAACATCTCGCTTTTACTTTTCTATGTTAAATACATCCATGCCAATTGTTTTGTTAACAATTGCTAACTCCGATGGTGTCCATGTAGTATCACGATTCTTTAGAGAAGCTCGAAAACATAAAAATATTGAAATAGCAATCCGAAAAACTATGAATCAGCTAATGTTACCAATATTTTTAACATCAATAACAACTGTAGCTGCTTTTTTAACACTTCTTGCATCACCTATTCAACCAATGGTTGGCTATGGTGTAACCATTGGATTTGGAATTATTTGGGCATGGTTACTGTCCACAATCTTTCTCCCTTCATTAATTTCACTTAAAAAGTGGAATCTAAAATCCACCGCATTATCCAAACCAAGTATCATAGAAAATATTATTCATCGATTTGGAATGGATATTATTAAAAGACCTAAGAAAGTTCTATTGGGAGGAATTTCAATTGTTCTTTTTTCACTCATTGGTTTTCAATTTATTGAGGTTGAAGTAAATGTAATCAATTTTTTCAAACCTGGTAATGTTCTACGAGAATCGACTATATTTTTAGACAAAGAAATGTCAGGTTCCATGAGCATGGTAATGAAGCTTGAAGGGGATATGAAAGATCCAAAAAATTTGCGAGATATGGTTAAAATTCAAGATTTTTTAGAGTCCATGCCAACGGTTAACACTACTATTTCATTGGCGGATGTTATCAAAGAAATGCATAAGTCTGTAATGGATGATAATCCAAAATTTGAAACCATTCCCAATGAAAGAAATAAAGTAAATAATTTATTCACTATGTATTCAATGTCTGGTGATGATGATGATTTTAGTGCATTAGTAGATTATGAGTATGAAACTGGTCTAATAACTGCCATGATGCAAACAATATCTACCAAAGAAGTTGTTGCACATGCAGATACAATTAACAAGTTTATTCAAAATAACAACAATAGCGATATGACTGTGCATGTCTCTGGAATGTTAATGTTCTTAAACGACTTTGTGGATTTAGTTGTTGAGTCATCATTAACGAGTATATTCTATTCAATTCTTATCATTGGAGCAATTGCTTGGATCTTCTTTAAATCTTGGAAATATGGAATTTTATCTGTTATTCCATTAAGTTCTGCTGTAATTCTCAATTTTGGACTCATGGGTTGGTTTGGTGTGCATTTAAGCCATTTTACAGCACTATTGTCCTCGATTATTATTGGTGTGGGAGTTGACTTTTCAATTCATTACATTGCTGAGTTCATTCATTATTCTAAAAATGGAGTGGATTTAAATAAAATAAGTCAAAAATCCATGGATGATGTTGGATACCCAATATTATTGGATGCATTTTCAAATATGGGATTTGGCGCTCTCATGTTTTCTACCCTCATTCCACTTGTACACATGGGTGGATTAATGGTGTTTGCAATGATTTCAACTTCACTTGGAACTTTAACCATTTTAGCATCGTCTTTAGAACTGTTTAAGAAACATTTAATTAAGGAATAATATGAAAATATTTATCTACTTATGCTGTATTTCATTTGCTTTCTCATTAACGGGTGGTGAACTTGCAAAACAAATTGATGCGAAACCAAAAGCAAAAGATATGAAAGCCAATTTAACTATGGTATTAACCAATAAAAAGGGCAAAACTCGCACATCAAGTATTCGCAGTATTTCTCAAGATGGAGGTGAAAAACAAATGATTTACTTTCTTTCACCTGCAGATGATAAGGGGGTAGCGCTTCTTAAAATTGAACATGAAGATAAAGATGATGAAATACGACTTTGGTTACCAGCTTTTAAAAAAGTTAGACGTATTTCTTCTAAGAAAAAATCGGATGCATTTATGGGGTCTGATTTGAGTTATGAAGATTTAACTAATCGAGATCTTTCAGAAAATAATTATCATATCGCTGGAGTTGACACAATAGATAATAAAGAATATTATATTTTAGAAACCACTCCTCATAAAGAAGTAAAATCTGAGTATAGTCTTCACTTAACTTGGATTGAAAAAATAACTTTAGTACCGTATAAAGAAAAGTCATTTGATAAAAGTGGTAACCTATTAAAAGAAAAAACATTTGTGTATAAACATATTAAAAATTATGATACACCTGTTGAGATTTTTGTAAACAATGTGCAAAAAAATCATACTACAAAATTAAATTTTGAAAATATTGAACTCGATTCAGGTGTGAAATCTTCATTATTTCAAGAAAAAAACTTAAAACGACTTCCTAAATGATATTAACATACATCATATTTTTTTCAATATTAGGGAGTCTGGGAGCAATTATACTTGCAAGCATATTGCTTCTATTCCCATCAAAAATTTGGAAGGTCATCCTCCCTGGATTCATCAGCTACGCCACCGGAACTTTGCTGGGGGCAGCATTCCTCGGATTGATACCCCATGCTCTGGACACTCTACCATCTACGACAGTATTTATGACTGTTTTAGTTGGGCTTATTTTATTCTTCCTTCTTGAGAAAATCGTGTTATGGCGTCATTGTCATAATACGGATTGTCATGTTCATGAGGCTTCAGGGCCTTTGATTCTCATTGGGGATGCCTTCCATAATTTTATTGATGGTATTGTAATTGCAGCTGCATTTATTACATCTGTTCCGCTCGGAATGGCAACTGCATTTTCTGTTATCACCCATGAAATTCCTCAAGAAGTGGGAGATTTTGCAATTTTATTGAAAAATAATTATTCAAAACAAAAAGCGTTTGGGTTAAACATAATTTCAGGAATTTCTGCTGTTTTTGGTGGTGTACTTGCATATTTTTTCTTGGAATGGGCAAGTGTAGCCACACCATATATTATGGGAATAGCATCTGCAAGTTTCATATATATTGCAATTGGAGACTTAATTCCACATTTACATGAGAAGAACAAGATAAAAGATAGCATTATTCAAACCGTTTTAATCATTGCAGGAATTATGACCATGTATTTTATTCAACACCAACATTAAGGAGTTGCTATGAGATTTTTACTAATTGTATTGTTTCCAACATTTTTACTTTCCCAATTTCAATATCAAGGGACTTTTCAACCAATGGGAATGGTTAATATTACAGATGGTTCAGATATTTCACTTCCGTTTAGAGTTACAACACTTGATTTGGGATATACCTTTGGGAATATTGATTTCATTGTAAATTCTGCACTTGAAATCAAGTGGTCTGATAGTAACTATTTAGAACCTCAACTGAGAGAAGCATATATAGCATATTACCCGTTTTGGGGTGAATTTAGGATAGGAAAACAAATTCATTCATGGGGTATTGCTGATGGAAACAATCCGACTGACAATATTAATGCCTATGACTATTACTACCTGTTTTCTCCAGATACAGAACGAAAACTAGGAAGCCTATCCATGTCTGCAACCTATTATTTAGAAAATTGGCAACTACAAGCTGTTGTTATTCCGGAACATACTCCAAATAGATTGGTGATTGATGAACCAGACTTCCCACTTTCAAAAGATTCTGAAGATATTGAAGACATGAATATTTCAAGTATTAATGAACCACTAGAATTTGGTTTGTCTGGTACTACTACCCTAGGCGAAAGTGATTTAACTCTATCCTATCTTAATGGGTATGACAGAATAGCTTCTTTTACAGGAAATAATTTTAGTTATCGAAACACTAACATACTTGGGTTAAACCTACTTGGTTTTTGGAATGATTTTACATACCGATGTGAGGTTGCCTACTTTGACACCAAAAATGATGATGGTGATATTTCTGCACAATATTACCAAGGCGTATATCAATTAGAATATACTACAGAATCAGAGTTAATTTTGAATTCTCAA
>CAZCRK010000005.1:0-40821 GCA_964501035.1 uncultured bacterium | reverse complement strand
AACCAGGCATGGGTACACCTTTTGCAATGTTTTCTGATCAGGCGTTAATGCTCTCCGCCAAGCAAAATTTTATGGATGATAGTTTAGAATTATCTGCTATGGCATTCATAAATTTGGAAGATAATGGATATATGATTGGTGGGAGCGCAGATTATACTATTACTGGTAATTTCAAATTTGAATCTTCTCTCACTAAATTTAGTGGTGATGGTATGTTTAAGTCCTTAGATGAATCCTTTTCCCATATCAAATTGGGAATCAAATATACGTTTTAACCACATAATCACAAGACAGGATATTGCCCCCTTAATATCTGAGTTTATTGACGAGATAAACGCATGTTTTCATATAAGAACCTCTGTAAATTTTAAGCTTAGTTAAAGAAGAAATCATGGATATTCAACCAAAACAAAGTAGATTAAAAGATTTTATAGCTGAGCCAGAAAAATCATTATGGAAACTATCTTTCCCCATGATGATGGGAATGTCAGTACAAGCAATTTACATGCTTGTAGATACTGCATTTATTGGTAAATGGGTAGGTAGTACTGCACTTGCTGCTATGGGGTATGTGTTTCCATTTTTATTTATTTTGATGGGTATTACTTTTGGACTTGGATCAGGGGCAACTACTGTGATTGCTCAGTACATTGGTGCAGAAAATAAAAAAAATGCAGATAATACTGCTGAACATGTAATTTTACTCGGTTTCGTCATAACGTTAATGATATTCATTTTTGGATTTTTCTATGGTGAATCATTTCTACTTTCACAAGGTGCAGATTTATTAACAACTCAAACCGCATTGGAATATTTTTACATCATGGTAGGTGGTTCATTTTTTATGATTATGTCCGTCTTTTTCCGATCAATTTTATCAGGTGAAGGAGATAATGTATTTCCAATGAAAGTATTGGGGGTTGGTACGGTCTTGAATATCATCCTAGATCCAATATTTATACATTATTATCAAATACAAGGTGCAGCAATTGCCACGGTAATAAGTCAATTAATTGTTTTTAGTGTGTTCACCTACACAATGGTATTTAAAGATCATGCATATATTACCCTTTCCATAAAGAACTTTTCTTTTAAGCCATTTATCTTAAAGGAGATTTTTAGATTGGGATTACCCGCATCTCTATCCATGTTGATTATGTCAATGGGAGTTTTTATATTTAATATAATTTTAAATTCTTCTGATGCTGTGGCGGGATATCAAACCGCTGGTAGAATTGAGCATCTATTCTTCTTACCCATAATATCAATTGCAACATCATTAGTAACATTGGTTGGTATGTTTCATGGTGCAAAAAGGTATGACCTTGTAAACAATATTATAAAATATGGTCTTTCACGAGCCGTTATTATTTCCATTATTTTTAGTGCCCTATTCTATTTCTATATTGATATGATTATTCCAGTATTTACTGATTCTCAACAAATAATGAAGATTTCAATTAGTTATTTTAAAATTATGGCATTTGCCTATCCATTTGTAACAATCGGTATGACAAGTAGTAGAATCATGCAGGGTTTGGGGTATGCAAATCCAATGTTTGTGTTAACACTATTTAGAGTTGTGTTAATTAGTGCACCATTATCATGGTATATAATGTATGTTTTACATCAACCCATACATTATGTCTGGTTTGGACCGTTAACATCATCAATTATTGCACCAATGGTCAGTGTATTTTGGTTGTTTAAAATTTTGCGTGGATTTAAATAGAAATAATTTGTTTGAATTTATTTGTAACGAGAACGTTACACTTTGTTACAATTAATAATACAACTGGGTATTGTTTTTCTGCCTAATTTATGGCAGTTGAAAGATGTTCATTCCTCCTCTTTGAATTTTTTTCAACCTCCTCCTTTAGATTAAGGCCTCGATTCATTTCGGGGCCTTTTGATTTTTGTTCAGAATTGGTTGTAAATTCAGTTCATGAAAATAAAATATTTTATTATCGCTTGTATGTTCACCCTCATTTTTCCTCAAGAAATATTTTCAGACTTTTACGTCGTTAATAGCGATACCATTGACACTTTTTCTTACCAAATTCCTGAAAATTATACTGGAGAAACTGGTGTACCGCTTTTAGTTGCATTTCATCAATGGGGTGGAAATGAAAATTCAAACTATTCAACTGAATTCGACGAAGAAGCAAATAGTAGAGGGTGGCTCTTTTTATCCCCTTTTGGTGGCTCTGCTAACAACTACAACCATCAAGCAATGCAAAGTATGGTTGAGAGTGAAATACTGTGGATGCAGGAAGAATTTAACATAGATAAAGACAGAATTTATATGGTAGGTGGTTCAATGGGTGGTGCAACTGGAGCAATCTATGCAAATAATCATTTAGACCCTACACGTCCAATGGTGGCTGCAACTGCATCGGGGTCTGGAATTTTAGATTGTGAACGCAGATTCGATGAGATGGATGGAAATAATAGTATGATTGAATGGTTTGGTGGCACGCCAGATGAAGTCCCATTTACCTATCACAGAAATAGTGCAGTGTTTTTTGAAGATTCCACGCAAAGTATGCATACTAATTTACAAAACACCCCCCTTTATTTAGATTTTGGCTCGTCAGAACCACACAGATACCATGCTGAGGATTTATACAATTTATTAATCAATAGTAATGATAATATGTGGATTGAAACTAATCCGAGTGGCGGACATGGTTACTCTGTGATGGATGAAACACATACATGTGATTGGTTAGAACAGTTTGAACTAGTCGATAACCCAGAGTTTATTCATATTCGGTTAGATGAACCAAGCAGAGCATATTGGGCGGAAGCAATTGGACAAATTGATGAAAATGAGTTTATTCATTTCAAAGGCCAACAGAGTAATAATTTTGTTTCCATATCTGAATTTTCTAATTCTGATACATTAATTACTCATATAACCAATTCTACCGTTGAATATCTGCATTTAGATAATCAATCAGATGCAATGGTATTTGGAATAGCTGGATTAAAAATGGAGTTGCTTGAATCAATTCACATTGCTAACATGAATGCTGATGAAGATTGGTTTCTTGAAAATGAAATTCTGTGGGTTCATTTCCCAGCTTCAACTGAACTTTGGGTGTATTTAGATTTTATGGATGTGATTTTTCAAATTGATAACATTACAATTGAAATTGGTGATACTGCATTTTTACCTGTTAATTATACTATCATTAACCATGAATTTAATAATGACTGGGGAGGGCTCCAAATTGATGTGCAGTATGATTCTCTTTTAACAGTATTGGATACTATAATTGTTTCAGAGTATTTACCAGAGTCATTTTATTTTTCGAACAATGAAACCTCCATAATTGGATTTAGCTTTTTTGGAGAGACATTTCCGAATGATTCACTTCATGTGTTTGATATGGGTTTTATTGGACTATCTGCTGGTAGTACAGAAGTGTGTTTCGACAATGTAGTCATATCTTGTCAATCGGATTGTTGGGGAACTGCTTACACAAATTGTGGGAGTTTAACGGTTACCCAATCTTGTGCCACAGGTGATGGTAATAATGATGGAATTGTTGATGTTTTGGATATTGTTACCGTGGTCAATATCATTATAAATGGTAATAATCCAACCGAAACAGAATTATGTCATTTTGATATGAATGAAGATACAAGCATTAATGTATTGGATATTTTAGAAATGGTTAATATTATAATTTCCGAATAATTATCATTTCACACCTTGGTACTTCTACTTAATCAATTTCAATGCCTTTGCAATAATTTTATCTACAAATCGAGTTGGCAATAACCCTAAAATGGAAAAATCTAGAAATTTATTTCGCGTATAAACATACCGTGGTTTTGGGCGTTTTTTTTCAATAATCATTTTGATTGCATCACCAATAACTTCTGATGGGAGTGCATTCTTTATTTTATCAATAATTTGATTGTAGAAACGTCTTAACGATGATTCATAATCTGTTCCAACAAATGGATTGTCTTCTGGGTCTGGTGTTTTGTCCCAAATAGCGGTTTTGATGGGTCCCGGTTCAACTAAAATGACATCTACTCCATAGAGCATTAACTCCATTCGTAATGCGTCTGAGTACCCTTCCAATGCATGTTTTGATGCTGTATATGGCGCGACAAATGGAAATGCGCGTTTTCCACTGACTGAACTAATATTAATTATTTTCCCTTGATGTTTAGACCCATGATATGCACCTAATAATTTAGAGAATGCATTTGTCACTGAAACCACTCCAAACAAGTTTACTTCAAATTGTTTTCTGAATACATCTGCATCTAAATACAATGCGGGTCCACCTAGTGCAATACCTGAATTATTGACAAGAGCCAACAATTTTCCATCTTTGCCTAATGTATCTTCAACTTGTTTTACTGCTTTTTGTATAGCATCCGTATCACGAACATCAAAAATTAATGGGGTGAAATTATTTGGAAAATCTTTTAAAAGTGTTTCAGCATCTGATTCTTTGCGCACAGATCCAAAAACATGATATCCCGCACCAACACATGATTCTAATGCACTTTTTCCAATTCCAGTTGATACACCTGTAATAACTATTGCGTTCATAAAATTCCTTAGAAGGGTGAAATGTGAAGGGTGAAGAGGGAAATGTGAAGGGTGAAGAGGGAAATGTGAAGGGTGAAGAATGAAGAAAGAAGTTTGAAGGGGGAAGGCGAATGAAATAAATTTTGAACAGATTTCATCATGATCCCTTTTTGGTGTTCTTAATTATGGTAGTTAAAATAGCTATTAACTCATTACATTCTTGTTTAATGTCAATCAAATTATTTTTATCAATTATTTCAGTTTCTTCCAATAATCTAATCCAATAATGTGTTTCACGAGCTTCTTTACAAGCTAAGCTGTATTTATGAATAAAATCTGCTCTGCTTTGACTTGCTTGACCTTCTTCAATATTTGCCCCAATTGAAGTACTAGATCTAAATAACTGAAGTGATAATGCCCGATTAATATTAGAAGATTTTTCCAATTTTCTACATAAAATCACGACCATTTTGGCAAATGCAAAAGATCGTTCCGGGATATCACTTTTCAATTATTTAACCATAGATTCACTTTTCAAACTTCACACTTCTTTCTTCAAACTTCCAAGGATTACTTAAACTTTATTTCTGTAGTTATTTCAAATTTAGTTCGTGAATAATCGTCACTGTTTGATTTTTTAGTATCAATTCTCAAGGTAGGTTTAATACTGACTTCACCAAAATCGGATGAATGCACTACATATTTATAATGTGCCCACAAATATGTATAATCTATTTCAGAAGATTCATCTTTAACATTTGCAATATCGTACCAAATTAATGCTGATCCTGGACCAATATCCTTACTAATCTTTGATCGAAGAATATAACCTTCATATTCATCATCACCTTTTACATTATTTGTCCATGCCCATGTACCATCGAGTGAAAATCCAGCAAATTTTGGAAATGAAAAATGTTCACCATACGTAATTGGTGAAGATTCACCAGTACTACCAAATGATTTAACTAAAAATGATGTCATGTCAATCCCAAAAAATGTGTAGGCATAATCTAACCCAATAGATATTGCATCATTATCTTTTGTTTTACCATCAGTATTTTCTAAAATGTTTGTTGGATTATTATCCACTGAAACAAACCAGTTAAGTTTTCTGTTGAATAATTGATGATAACCCGCAAAACCCGTGGTAGCATTATTATTATAAATCAACCACGGAATATCCACTACTTTATTTGGATAAAAATGCAAATCGAGTCCTGCATGACCAGCAAGAGGGATTACACCACCCCAAAATCCTGCAGTTTCACCCTTGTATCCATAATATAATTCCATAAAAGATAATGAACCCCGTCCAGCTGAAGGTAATGAGGATTCGTTTGGGAAGTCACCGTCACCAAATTTCCCTGTCCAATAGGCAGGTGTGTTAGTTCCAAGTTTTGTATTAAAAAACCATCCATTCCCAATATCTGCCTTGATGTTTAATCGTGCCCTATATAAAAAATAACTATCTGTAGTTTTTGAGTATCCATCACCATCTTGGTAGATACCATAATCTTTTACATCTACACGAGGACGAACCCGAGCATCACCACTAATTTCTATACTTGCAAATACCAATGCTAATATTGGTAGTACCATTACTAACTTTTTCATGTTTATTCCTTTCGTTAATTTTTGAATATGAGTTGGACGTGATTTTTAGTAAAAAGTCACAGATTTTTATATGAAATTTTGTATGTATATGATTTTGCATTAACATCATCAATTTCTACCCTTGGATAGATTAGAAAATTTACAGGGTTTTCTTCATATCCTTTTAAAACAATATCGCGCCCAACAGACATTTCAATTCGATTTTCACAAATTGTACCAAAATAATAATCCTCCTTTTCTGGGTGCTTATCTGCTTCAGAAATATCTACTGGTGTCCAACCTTCATTTTCTGTATAAAAATCAGCCCAGCAGTGATACCCTGAAATTTTACCAGAGGGTAACTCCGGAATGGGAAATCCCATATGAAACCGAACTGGGACACCTAAGGTCCTTCCTAAGGACATAAAATACGAATGGTAATCTGTACAATTTCCTACTCCAATATTACATGCATACAAGGAATTACCATTCCCAAATGTGTAATTGCTGTTTTCTTTTTTTGCCTTTTGATACAATGAAACAATAGTATCGCGATGTACACCTTCAAGTCCATATGTTGAATCCGCATATAGCCAGGGTGATTGATAATAGATATCTTCTTTACTTTTTGGTTTTCCATAATGCATTCCATTCAACACAAAATCATACACTGCTCTCATATTGTTTTTATTTAAAGTATATGTATCAATAATTTCAGAAAATACTCCACCAACTAGCACCTGTGAATTTGAAGAAACATAATTTTCATTGCTACCATCAAGCTGTATGAGTGAGCCGTGTTCTTTTCTAATTACATCACAGGTAAAGTGAATAGTTTCTTTAGCATCAATTCCATTTTCTTCATGAATATAAAGGTATGTATTATGATGAACAGGGTCACTTTTTAACTCGTAATTCAAATGGGTATCTATTTTGAAATTTGAAATAGTTTGACTAGGATTGGATCGTGGAATTGGCATCCATACTTCTACTTTTTGATTAGGTGTTGCATCTAGTATTATTTCAACAGTTAACTGAAACTCTCTAGTTTGAAATTGCGCGCAATTCATCACAGATAACACAATTGTTAAATACAAAAATTTCATAATATTCCTTGATTATAGTTAAGATTTATATTGGGTTTGGGGGATTGATTAACTCCAGAAGTGGAGTTAATTAAATGAAAATATGAGTATTGTGAAAGCACCGACCGGTGATTAAACCGGGTGTTCACTTATAGTTAAATAGTATCATTAAATTCATATCGTAAATTAATTCTGATTCAGTATAAATTTGCAGATTATATTTTCATTTGGAACAAGTTGACATTCTTTGCATTCATAATGCATTAATAATTCGGAAAGGACATAATGTTTAAACAAATAGTTGTTTTAGTTTTTACCACGATTCTATTGGGGGCGCCAAGTAAGGCTGATTTTAGCAAAGCATTTATTGAAGTTGCCAAAAATGGGAATCCCACCGTTGTTTCTATTGTATCAGAGAAAACAGTAAAAAATGAATTTCACCAATTTATGTTTCCATGGGGTGGAAATCAATTTGAACCTCAAGAGCGTAAAGGACATGGCCTCGGTTCAGGTGTGATTATTGATGCACGAAAAGGGTATATTGTAACCAATAATCATGTGATTGAAGATGCAGATGAAATTAAAGTAATTCTTGAAGATAAACGTGAAATTGAAGCAAAAATAATTGGAACGGATCCCATGTCTGATATTGCTATAATTCAAATAGAAAGTAATGAAATTACATCTGCAAAATTGGGTGACTCTGATAAACTTGAAATTGGAGAATGGGTAGTTGCAATTGGGAGTCCATTTGGATTACATCTCAACCACACGGTTACAGCTGGAATTGTGAGTGCAAAAGGTCGTAGTGATGTTATAAGTCGACTCAACTATGAAGATTTTATCCAACATGATGCTGCAATTAATCCTGGAAATTCAGGGGGTGCATTATTCGACCTAAATGGAAACTTAGTAGGCATAAACACTGCAATAGCTACCGACGGATATAGCAGGGCAAATGCTGGGGTTGGGTTTGCAATTCCTATAAATCAAGTCAAACGAGTGGTTGAAGATTTAATTTCTGATGGAAAAGTAATGCGAGGGTGGTTAGGTGTCACCATTCAAGATATTGACGAGAATATGGCAAAAGCGTTACATCTCGAATCTCGACATGGTGCTATCATTAGTCAGGTTTTACCAGATAGCCCAGCAGACAAATCAGGCATAGAGGAGCAAGATGTAATTATTAAAATCGATGGTAAACCTGTGAATGATGCTTCTGACTTAAAACTCATGGTTTCTTCAGGACATCCAAATGATATATCTGAATTTTTAATTATTAGAAATGAAAAAAAGAAATATATAAAAGTGAAACTAGGAGAACGGCCTGAAGAAGATGACTTGCGAATGTCCTTTGCATCTGGGTCTTTATTTGATATTTTGGGTTTAAAAGTTGAGAATACCAATGGTGATGGAGTAATAGTCTCTGAAGTAAAACGAGAATCTGCATCCTCTGAAAACAATATTAGAAAAGGTGATATTATTACTAAAATTGGACGAACAAATATCCAAAATTTACAGGAATATAAGAATGAGTTAAGAGGTTATCAATCTGGAGATGCCATCGTAATGCGAATCATTCGAAATGATTCTGCACGATTAGTTGCATTTGAAATAGAATAATTTAACTTTTTAATTGACTTACCTTGTTTTGAGGTTTTATATTCTTGTAGGGGAAACACCTACAAAAGGTTTTTTTGAATATAAAATTATATGTACGCCTTGGGCGATTTCTTGGAGGAGGAAAAATATTAACCCAAAAGGTACATGAGGAGGATAAAAACCCACATTAACTTGTGGGTTTTTTATTTTAAGATTCTTTATTTACCAAATGAATTGTTCGTTGTGGAAATGGGATATCAATTTTAGCTTCGTTAAATGCATTGTAAATGGTAGTATTTATTTCATCAGCAACTCTGCCTCGCATTTCTGGTTTTTCTATCCAAAACAATAGCTGAAAAATAAGACCAGAATCACCAAGTTCTCTAAATCTCACTCTAGGTTCAGGTGAATTGCACACATTTTCACTTTTTACAGCAATAGACTGTAAAATAGATTTTACTTTATCAATATCGCTTCCATATGCAACACTCACATTTATTCGAATGCGTTCATTTTCAAATGGACCACCACTTTCATTCACAATTTTACTATTCGCAATCACGGAGTTTGGAACTGTAATTTCAATATCATCTCGAGTCATAATACGTGTGCTTCTAATACCAATACTTCTTACGTAACCCCTCTCGCCCGTATCTAGATTTATATAATCACCCTCTTTATATGGAGCATCTGCCATGATAAAAATCCCTGCAAACAAATTTGCAAGAGTGTCTTTGGCAGCAAAACCAATAACCACACTAATAATACCAGCGGATGCAACCCAACCTGTTACATCGATATCCCAACTGAGAAAAACAAAATAAACAGAGCCAATAAAAATTATTATTTTACCTAGATTGTCAAATAATGGAAGCGTTCGTGCTTGGACAAATTGATTTTGAGTTTCTTTATTAGAATACCACTGGATCATATGCATAAACCCTCTAAACAACGAGGTAGACCAAACTAATATTATAATGGATTTCAATACTCCAATGATTACAAAAGTGATATATTCTGGGAGAGCCAATAAACGGATAGAGATGCTAAAACCAATAAATAAAATACTATAATAAATGGGTTTATGCAGGATATCCAATAATCGATCATCGACATTGGTTTTGGTTTTTCCAACTAAACGACCAAAAATAAATGAGAAAATCCAGTCAGCTAGTTTTGCAAAAATAAAAGATCCAATAAAATAAACCCCAGCTGCAATTGAAGTATTTTCCATAAGATGTAAAAATTGTGTATATAAATTCATAATCAACCTATTTATTAGATTTAGTAATAAGTTAATTTAAATCAAAATTCAGTTAATATGAATATTCTATTTCATGATGAAAATCTTTGATGATGAATTCATTTTCACTTAACTTGAGGGATAAAATTTAATGTATTAGAAAGAATTATGAATCAAATGTTAAATAGAATACAACAAATTAAAGAGTGGATACTTGACCATAATTTGGATGCATATATTATTCCTCATGATGATGAATTTTTATCTGAGTATTTACCCCCACAAAATGAACGTCTTGCCTGGGCAACTGGTTTTAATGGTTCAGCTGGAATGGCAATTATTTGTAAAGATTCTGCTCATATATTCGTCGATGGTCGCTATACTGTTCAAGTAAAACAACAAGTACCAAATGATTATTTTTCTTTTCACCATATAATAGAAGAAAATCCAATTCAATGGTTAATCTCCAACCTAAAAACTGAATCTATTATTGGTTATGATGCTCGATTACATCGCATAGGGTGGGTAAAATCAGCTCAAAAGAAATTAACATTAAAACCAATGAACAAAAATCCAATTGATAACTTTTGGAAAGATAGACCACAACCAGTTGCAGAGAAATTAATACTACACCCATTTGAATATTCTGGGGAAAACAGCTATGATAAACGCCAAAAAGTAGCATCACAGTTAGTTGCAAATAATCAAGATGCCGTCATTTTAACAAAGCTTGATTCAATTGCATGGTTGTTAAATATTCGAGGGAAGGATATTCCTTTCAACCCAGTAGCATTATGTAGTGCAATTTTACATAAAGATTCTTCCGTTGATATTTTTATTGATAAAGACAAAATCCCTACTGATTTTGATAACCATACAGGGTCCTTAGTTCGAGTTCATTCTCCTCAATATTTTGAAGTAGGATTGGCAAATTTGAAGGATAAGCATGTACAAATAGATCCAAATTCTACCAATTATTGGACGCACCAAAAATTAGAGAATGCAAATGCAATTATTTCAAATAATGTTGACCCATGTTTAATATTAAAAGCATGTAAAAATGATGTTGAAATCAGGGGAATGAAACAATGCCATATCCAAGATGGAATTGCCATGTGCAAATTTTTATCATGGATTGATGAACAAGTTGTAAAAGGTAAAACTCTAACTGAAGCTACAGCATCCGATTATTTGGAAAAACTCCGCATGGAACGAATCGGTTTTCATGATTTAAGTTTTGGCTCTATTTCAGGAACAGGTGCAAATGGTGCGATTGTTCATTACAGCCATACAAATAGCGATACAGATATTCCTTTGAAGCATAATTCACTCTACCTAATTGATAGCGGTGGGCAGTATAAAAACGGAACCACAGATATTACTCGAACTATTGCTATCGGTACTCCGACTATGGAAATGAAAAAAATGTTTACTTTGGTTTTAAAGGGACATATTGCATTATCCTCTGCGGTATTCCCCGAAGGAACAAAGGGAGGACAGTTAGATATTTTAGCACGACAGGCATTGTGGAACGAAGGCTTTGATTACGATCATGGAACAGGCCATGGGGTTGGTAGTTTTTTAAACGTACATGAGGGCCCTCAAGGAATAGCTACCCGAGCTATGGGAGCTGTATTACAACCCGGAATGGTAGTTTCCAATGAACCTGGTTTTTATAAAGAAGGTGAATATGGAATCCGTTGTGAAAATTTAATTTATGTGAAAAAATCATCTATTGATTCAGCTAGAAATATGCTCGAGTTTGGAAACTTAACGCAAGCACCCTTTGATAGCCGATTAATGGATATAGATTTACTCACCAAAATGGAAAGAGATTGGATAAACAATTACCATTCCAACGTGTTTGAAAAAATATCTTCACACCTTTCTTCTGATGAGGTTAACTGGCTAAAGAGTGCATGTAAAGAAATTTAATTTTCTATGAAATACTATGTGTATGTTATTGAACTAGACCCTTCAGTAGGGAAAATAGTTAAATTTCGAAAACAAAGTCCACATTACCTTTTTGGCAATCGATGTTTCTATGTTGGACAGTCCGCACAAAAACCACCAATCCGATTCAAACAGCATAAAGATGGGTATAAATCAAACACGTATGCGCGAAAATTTGGACTAAAACTGGTTCCCCAATTTTATGAAAAATATAATCCTATTCCCACACGAAAAGATGCTGAAGAATTAGAATCTTATATAGCGCAAAAATTACGGAAAGAGCGATTTGGAGTTTGGTCGAACTAAACTATTATCTACTAATATCCCTTTTCTGTATTTCCTTCTTCAAAAATACCTTTAAATTGAAGTAAAATTATCCTTCGATTAATTATCTATTTTATTACTTTAATGAGGAAATATGGCAATGAGTGAACTTGCTAAGGTGTATGACCCCACTGATATCGAGCAAAAATGGTATTCAAATTGGGAAAAGGCAGGAGTTTTTAAACCCAACGAAGATTCAAATGAACCATTTACTTTAATGATACCTCCACCAAATGTGACAGGTATTCTCACCATGGGGCATGTCCTTAACAACACAATACAAGATGTACTAGTCCGTCGTGCCAGAATGCAGGGGAAATCTACCTTGTGGCTACCTGGAACTGACCATGCCTCTATAGCAACAGAAGCAAAAGTAACCCGAATGTTAAAAGATGATGGGATTGATAAACGAGAAATTGGACGTGATGAATTTCTGAAACATGCTTGGAAATGGAAAGAAAAATATGGCGGAATCATCATCAAGCAACTGAAGAATCTAGGTTGTTCTTGCGAATGGGATAGAGAAGTGTTTACCATGGATGATGGCTATAGCAATGCTGTTCTTGAAGTATTTGTAAAACTATATAAAGATGGTCTGATTTATAAGGGTGAACGGATTATCAATTGGGATCCTGTTGGACAAACCGCACTTTCTGATGAGGAAGTTATTTATAAAGAATCAAAGGGCAAATTATGGCACTTTCGTTACCCCATAACCGGAACTGATAATTACTTAGTGGTTGCCACAACTCGTCCAGAAACCATGTTGGGTGATACCGGAATTGCTGTAAATCCAAAAGATGAGCGATATACAGATTTAGTTGGCAAAACAGTGACACTTCCAATTGTAAATCGTGACATTCCCATATTCGCTGATAATTATGTGGATATGGAATTTGGAACAGGTTGCGTAAAGGTTACACCAGCTCATGACCCCAATGACTTTGACATGGGTGAACGAAATAACTTGGATATCATCAATGTGATGCATCCTAATGCAACCATGAATGAAAACACTCCAAAGCAGTATCAAAATTTGGACCGATATGAGGCACGAAAATTGGTTTTACAAGAGTTAGATGCTTTGGGATACCTTGATAAAATTGAAGATTATGATAATAAAGTTGGACATTCTGAACGAACCGATGCAGTTGTTGAGCCGTATTTATCAAATCAATGGTTTTTAAAAATGGAACCACTTGCCAAACCTGCACTCAAGGCAGTAAATGAAGGACAAATAAATTTTTATCCCGAACGTTGGATTAAAACATATAACCATTGGTTGGAAAATGTTAGAGATTGGTGCATTTCCCGACAACTGTGGTGGGGACATCGCATTCCAGTTTGGTATAAAGGGGATGAAATTTATTGTGGATTAAAAGCACCTCAAGGCGATGGTTGGGTACAAGATGAAGATGTCTTAGACACATGGTTTAGTTCTTGGTTGTGGCCATTTGCTACATTAGGTTGGCCAAAAAATACAGATGACTTGCAGAAATTTTACCCTACCCAAGATTTGGTTACGGGTCCAGATATTATCTTTTTCTGGGTGGCTCGTATGATAATGGCTGGATTGTATTTTATGGATGACATTCCATTTTCGAATGTATATTTCACTGGTATAATTAGAGATAGTGAGGGCAGGAAGATGAGCAAATCTCTTGGCAACTCACCTGACCCACTTGATTTATTTGAAAAATATGGTGCCGATGCTGTTCGGGTAAGTGTGCTTATGATAGCTCCTCAAGGTTTAGACATTTTGTTTACCGAAGAACGACTTGAACAAGGTCGTAATTTTATGAACAAACTATGGAATTCTGCTCGTTTTGTCATGATGAACTTGGACGATGAGTTACCTCAACCACTTTCAGAATTAGATAATGCACTTTTTGATCCAACAGATAAATGGATTTTATCTAAACTAAACAAAACAATTCAAAATGTGGATCAAGCCTATACACAATACAAGCTAAATGATGCTGTAAAACAAGTATATAATTTTGTATGGGGTGACTTTTGTAATTGGTATATTGAATTTTGTAAAGCTCGATTTTATAGTGATAATGTAAAAAGTCGACAAACAGCACAAACTGTAAGTGTTCATATTATTCGAAATATATTAAAATTGTTACATCCATATACTCCTCATATTACCGAAGAATTATGGAGTTATTTTTCTACAAATAATGAAGAAATGATTGCTGAAGGTAGTTGGCCATCGGTAGATACATCTAAAATTGATAATACTGTTGAATCAGAAATTCAGCTCATTATGGATATTATCACATCAGTTAGGAATATGCGAGTTGGGTTAAATATTGCACCATCAAAAAAAGCTACATTATTGGTAAGAGGAAAACAAGATGTGTTGGCAATTGTTGAAAATCATAAATCTTATTTAGACAGATTGGCAAATATAGATAATCTAAGTGCAGGTGTGGATATTGAAAAACCAGAACAATCAGCTACATCTGTGGTGCAAAAGTTAGAATTGTTTATACCACTTGCAGGATTGATTGATGTATCAAAGGAAATTGATCGACTTGAAAAACAAATTTCAGACATGGAAGGACGTTTACGTGCTGTAAATGGAAAACTTTCCAATGAAAACTTTGTTGCTCGAGCACCAAAACAAGTAGTTGAGCATGAACAAAAAAAACAAGCTGACTATCAAGAAAGTTTAGAAAAATTACAAGATAATCTTACATCTTTGAAGAGTTGAAAAAATCAATAAATGAGTGAATCTCCCTACTACTCCATTTCATTAGATACGGAAATTAAATTTTTAAAGGGTGTTGGTCCAGCCCGTGGAAATGCATTTCGTGAAATCGGAATTGATACCATTAAAGATTTAATTTACCATTTCCCACGACGATATTTAGACCGTACTACCGTGAAGAAAATCAATGAATTACGTGTAGGAGACACTGCAGTTATTGTTGGCAAAGTCGAAACATTTGGACTTAAGCAAACCAAAAAACGCAAGTATTTTCAAATGATTGTTTCCGATGATACTGGTATGTTGACATGTTCATGGTTTAATAGCGTATCATGGATTATTGACAAATTCAAACCGGGAGAATCCATTGCCATATACGGTAAAGTGGAATTTTACAACGGCTTACAAATCATTCATCCTGAATTTGACTTACTTGATGATGGTGAAGACCCTATAAATACTGGACAAATTATAGCACTGTATCCTTCAACCTCCAATTTAAAAAGTGTGGGGTTATATAGCAGAAATATTCGAAAACTAATTCTCACTATTTTTAGAAAATTAGAAAAACCAATACATGATTTTTACACACCAGAATTTCAGCAAGAAGAAGGTTTGATATCTTTAGATGAATCGTTAAAACAAATTCATTTCCCTGAAAATATAAGTGCATTAAAGTCAGCACGATATCGACTTAAGTTTGATGAACATTTCTTTTTACAATTACTCATGGCTTTAAAAAGACAAAAAGCGCTAACTACCACAGGACGAATATTTTCTGAGCAGGGGCCCTATGTAAAAGAAATTTACAATAGTCTAAGCTTTGCGTTGACTGATGCTCAAATTCGTGTACTTCAAGAGATTAGACAAGATTTTTCATCTGTTAAACCAATGAATAGACTTATTCAGGGAGATGTGGGATCAGGAAAAACAATCGTTGCAATGTTGGCTTCTGCTGTTATTATTGGCAACAAAGCACAAGTCGCAGTCATGGCTCCAACAGAAATTCTTGCAGAACAACATTTTAATAGTTTTAAACAATATTGCAACAAAGTGAATATCCGATGCGAGTTGCTAACCGGGAAAATAAAAAAACCTGATAAGGAAAAAATTTATTCAGATTTAAAAAATGGGGAAATCCAGCTCATTGTTGGGACTCACGCGTTAATTCAAGACCCGGTTATTTTCAATGATTTAGGATTAATTGTTATTGATGAGCAACATCGATTTGGGGTAGGTCAGCGGAAACAACTAATTGATAAAGGAAATAATCCTGAAATATTAGCTATGACAGCAACACCAATACCACGTACGCTATCACTAACATTGCATGGAGATATGGATATTTCTTTAATTGATGAATTACCAGGAAATAGAATCCCCATTACAACTAAAGTTGTGGAACCCAATCGCTTGGAAAAAGTATATGATTTCTTGCGTCAAGAAATGAAAAATGGAAGACAATGTTTCATTGTTTATCCCTTAATTGAAGAATCTGAAAAAATTGATTTAAAAGCTGTAGAAACAGGATTTAACACCTTTAGTAAAAAAATATTTCCTGAATTCAATATTGGATGTATCCATGGTAAAATGGACAAAATTGAACGAGATAATCAGATGCTTCAATTAGCAAATGGCGAAATGCACTGTTTAGTTGCAACAACAGTTATAGAAGTTGGAATTGATATTCCAAATGCAACCGTTATGCTTATCGAAAATGCTGAACGATTTGGACTTACCCAGCTTCATCAATTACGAGGTAGAATTGGACGTGGAACACATAAAAGTTATTGTGTTCTTGTGCAAAATAAAAAAACACCAGAATCGGAACATCGTTTAAACGTAATGGAACGTACATTAAATGGATTTGATATTTCAGATGAAGATTTAAAATTGCGAGGTCCTGGAGAGTTTTTTGGAACAAAACAACATGGATATATAAAATCTAAACTTGCTGATTTTGTAAATGATGGACCTATTATTCGGCGTTCTAGACAACGAGCACAAAGTATAATACTTACAGACCCACAACTGAAACAACAAGAACATCAATACATTCGTAGTGAATTCTTAGTAAATTATCAACACATGTTAGAATACATAAATATAGGATAGGATATGAGCGATAAACAAAATAATGAAAAATACACACACCTTTTTGCTGGACTTGTTAGTTCAATTGCTTCACAAGCTTGGATGCAATTAGGAAAAATTAAAAATCCGATGACAGATAAAATTGAAAAAGATTTAGCTGGTGCTTCCATGTCAATTGATATGTTGGATATGTTAAAACACATCTCCAATGGAAATTTGAATGAACAAGAAGTAAAATTTATTGACCAATCTCTACACGATTTACGCATGAATTATGTGGTTGAATCAGATAAAAAAGATGAACCAGAAGAACCTCCTAAAGATGCTACTGATTCAACTGAAACTCCCAAAGAAGAAACTGAAACAACTAATGAATAAACTAAATAAGGGGTTAGCTGGACTTTCATTTCTTGCTTCCTTCATTATATATTTAATGACAATGGCACCCACAACCTCTTTTTGGGATTGTGGTGAATTTATCGCAACGGCTTTTACAATGGGTGTTCCTCACCCCCCTGGTACACCCCTGTATTTAATAGTAGGTAATGTATTTTCACAGCTTCCATTTTTTGATGACATTGGTGCTCGTGTAAACTTAATATCACCACTTGCAAGTGCTTTTTCTGTGATGTTTTTATATCTTATAATTGTAGAATTGATTATTGAATGGCGAGGTAAAGTTGAATCAAAATCTGATGCAATTATAGCATTTGCAAGTGCTTTTATTGGTGCCATGACGTTTGCATTTACGGACTCACATTGGTTTAATGCTGTAGAAGCAGAAGTGTATTCTTTATCAACATTCTTCACCGGTATCGTTGTTTGGCTCATTCTACGTTGGAGCAGAAACGAAGGTAAACCTGGAAATGTTCGATATATTTTACTCATTGCATATATGCTTGGATTAGCAATCGGAATTCACCTGTTAAATCTCTTAGCACTTCCATTTATTGCGTTAATTATCTACTTTAAAAAATATGAATTTTCTCCTCTCGGATTTATAGCAACTGTTGGAGCTACACTTTTATCATTTATGGTAATATACTTAGGAATCATAAAAGGACTGCCTAATATTACTAGTAGCTACGGACTTCCCACCGCCATTATGACTGTGGTGTCTGTTTTTGCATTAACTATCTATTTTATCTATTCAAAAAACTACCAATGGTCAACCATAATGAGCTGTTTGGTCATGATTTTTATTGGATATTCAACATACACGACTATTTTTATTCGTGCAAATCAACATCCATCCATTAATGAAAATAACCCAGATACGTATGAGCGTGCTTTATCGTACATGAACCGTGAACAATATGGAGATTGGTCAATTACTGATAGGGGAGCAACTCTTAAACGACCTGAAAATGCACATTGGAAACGCTATACAGATAATCGTAATAATCCCAGTGATGGAGATATATTTGACTTTGTATGGAACTATCAGGTGAAAGAAATGTACTTACGTTATTTTGCATGGCAATTTGCAGGAAGGGGCGAAAATAATTGGGATGTACGAACAAAAGATGGCTCGCTAATCAAAAAACTAGATGGTATAAACTGGTTTCGATATGGAATTCCACTTGCACTTTTGTTTGGACTTGCTGGTTTAGGTCATCATTTTTACCGAGATAGAAAGCGAGCATTGGCAGTACTCGCAATTTTTGCAGCTACGGGAGTTATGATAATTTTATACCTTAATCAATATGACCCACAACCACGCGAACGGGACTATTCCTATGTAGGTAGTTTCTTTACTTTTTCAATTTGGATAGGCATTGGAATTGCAGGATTGATGGAAAGAATTCGTGAATATTTTGAAAACTCAGAATTATCCCAAAATATTATGATGGGTATTTCTGTTGTATTATTGTTAGCTATGCCAATAAACATGATGGCAAAAGATTATACTGAACATAGCCGTGCGGGAAATTATGTTGCTTGGGACTATGCTTACAATATGCTTAATTCATGTGAACCAAACGGAATTATTTTTACGAATGGAGATAATGACACATTTCCGCTTTGGTATATCCAAGAAGTTGAAGGAGTACGAAAAGACGTTCGGGTGGTTAATTTGAGTTTATTGAATACGCCATGGTATATTGATCAGCTGAAAAATGAAGAGCCAAAACTCCCCATAAAATTATCAGATAAGGCTATCAACAATATAGAGCCAGTTACTGGAACTGCCTATGCCCTTCAAAAGTGGACTCATATTTGGGGAAAATTAGCACCAATATTGGATCAAAAAACACGTGAGCAATATAGTACTAAATACTCAGTAAGAGAATTTGGGATTCCTGTTGATTGGAGCAAACCAAATGATATTTGGGGTGAGCCAGATGCAACACTAAAAGTTGGTGATTCATCCATTTCATTTAAGCTGAAACCAACATTAAGTAATTATATCCGTGTGCAGGATTTAATGGTACTACAAATAATTGAAGATATCATTGCCAACCAACCGGTATATTTTGCTGTAACAGTTTCACCGAGCAATCGAATGGGGTTAGAAAATTATTTGAGTATGGAAGGGTTAGTTTATAAAATCCATACCACAAAACAAAGTTCTGGCGATAGCCCACCTAAACTGAATTATGATAAAATGTTACAAAACATAACCCAATCATCTGACTTAACAAATATAATTAGAACCGGTGAAGACTACACACAATATGTTTCAAGTGGTGAAGGGGTATATAGGTACACTAACTTAGATAATGCAGACGTGTTTTTTAGTAGCAATATTGTGCGTTTGATACAAAATTATCGTTCAAGTTTTCTACAAATGGCTTTGAATGATTTATATTCCAATAAAGACAATAATTTGGAATCTGCCCATTTACTTTTGGAAAACATGGAAACATATTTTCCCCAATCGGTAATCCCTATTTCAGAACCTGATTTAGAGATTCAAATTGCTCGGATATATGGACAAACTGGGGATGTGGATAAACAAAAATCTATTTTAAATAATATATTAGCTCGTGGCGATATTTCCATAGAAACTCAATTTTACATCGGTCAAGTCTATACCATGGATATGAAAGATTTTGACTCTGCCATAACTCTATATTTAGATATGTTAGAAAAATACCCAGAAGTACCAGATATACTTTTAGCGCTTATGCAAACCTATGCTCAGGCAGATAGAATCGATGAAGCAATTGAGTTTTTAAATGGTTGGCTCGAAAATAATCCACTTGATTCTAAAGCTCGAGAACTCATGCAGTTGCTACAAGAACAAGCATAAATCATGTCAGACAATCTGCAATTAGTGTCGATTGTCATACCCCACTTCAATGGGGTGAACATAATTTGTGAATGTTTGGATTCTCTAAAAAAATCAAATTATACCAATATTGAAATTATAGTAGTTGATAATGGATCAACGGATAATTCAATTGAAGTGATTTCTAAAGATTATCCTCATGTTAAACTTATTCAATCTGAGTATAATCGAGGGTTTGCAGGTGGTTGTAATTTTGGTGCAGAACATGCAAACGGTGAATATCTCCTTATCTTAAACAATGATACAATACATGAGGCAGAGTGGATTCAATATTTAGTTGATAGGTTGGAATCAGATGATAGTATATCCTCTGTGCAACCTAAAATAAAAAACTATACTCACCGTGACCATTTTGATTATGCGGGGGCTTGTGGTGGTTATATGGATAAATATTGTTTTCCTTTTGCACGAGGACGAATTTTTGATACCGTTGAAATGGATGAAGGACAGTATGAAAATGCCATGCCAATATTTTGGGCTTCAGGAACTGCTTTTTTAACACGTGCTAAAATTTTTAAACATATTGGTGGGTTTGATGAAGATTTATTTGCCCATATGGAAGAAATAGATTACCACTGGAAATGCCATCTAATAGGGAATGATGTTTGGGTTGAACCTAAATCAGTTGTTTATCATTTGGGGGGGCAAACCTTAGCGTATGGTTCACCTCAAAAAACCTATTTAAATTACCGAAATAGTTTAGTGTTACTACTTTCAAATTATTCGTTTTGGAGCATGTGCAAAGTGCTTCCTTTTCGTAAAGTGTTAGAGTGTGTTGCATTTGTAAAAGAAATTGTCCAAGGTGATTTTAACCATGCATTTGCACATGCCAAAGCATGGTTCTGGATTTTAACCCATCCCAATATTATTGTTAAACGGCAACAAAAAATAAAAAAATTACGAAATTTAAAAGATGATGAAATTAAACATAAATTATTTCAACACAGTATTGTATGGCGGTATTTTGTAAACCGAAAAGAAGTGTTGAGTGAGGTGTAAGAACCTATTTTATTTTCTTTCAACAAACTTGATTAAACAAATAAGGGCAGACATAATGTCCGCCCTTACTTTATAAACTTATCACTTTAAATTTCAAAGTGAATCTGTTGTACTTTTATTTACCAAACAATCGACCAAAAAATCCTGGTGATTCATGTTCAGCACGTATTTCTGCAGCCATGTGTTTGATTTCAGTTAAATCTTGCACCATTTCACTCCAACCATACCATAAAGCATAGTCAGGGTTATTATGAAAAGCCCCTTGGAACAAACGCATTCTATGCTTCAAATGCATAACAAACAATGTTTGTTCAATTGGAGTAGGTGCATCATGGAAGGTTAGTAAGTCAGGAAAATCATAACTATAACTTTCTGGCTTTTCTAACAATCCATCTTTATACAATTTAATCCACGATTAACAGGTGCAGCTGGGTCTCCTTTAACAGCTAGGATTTTATCGTCTTTTGTCGCAACCATTATACCACAACCGGTACCACAGAAACGACAAACCGACTTGTCCCATCGCCATCCTTTTTCACCTTCTGCAGCATTTTTCAAAACATTCTTGGGCACATTCATCCCGAATGCAGTTGCAGTTGTAGCTGCTGCAGAGAGTTTTATAAAGTCCTTACGATTAAGTTTCATATTCCTTCTCCTTGTTAATTAGGGTTAGCATGATATAATTTTGATAATATGACCTATATATCATAAATATAATTTAATAACTATTTATGGTGATTGTAAAGAGTTATTTAGATTTAGTTATCTTGTTATGCTATTATGAATAATATAACTGATTTAACGAGAAATATTTTCTGCAAATTTTACATATCGATTTATAAATTGAGCTGGGAATTTTTCTTTTTCAATCTGATTAAAGACCTCTACCATAGTGTTTTGTTTCTCTACGGTTAAAGCTTGGTCTGCCATTGGATAAAGAATATTATCTTCTTTATAAATGTGGGATTGCAGTAACTCACAATACCCCAACGTGTTTTCTACTAATTGTTGATTATCAGATTTTTCTAATGCTATAATCATACCTTCAACATATTGTCGACCTATTTTATGCTCATGAAGCATTTGGTTCACTGGATTGCAATGCATTTGACCTGACGTTTCTGGTTTACATAACTCAACAAATAACACATCTTCTTCTTTAGCATGATGAAATTTGTCTGCATAATTTTGAATAAAATCGATTACATCTGCAAAAAATTGAGTATCAATTTCAGAGTTTTCAGTAATTCCATTACATTTCTTTATAGTTGCATTAATGATAGCCAATATTACTTGATGTTCATCTGACAATATTTTGGTTGGTGTACTCATTCTTATCCTTTCATTTTTAAGAATATAATTGGCTCCTAATTTACAATTATTTTTTCAGCAAATTATAATTCAAATCATGTTATTTTCTTGCAAACTACAATCACATATTGTTAAAATAGATGGTAATTATTACTGCTAATTTTAATAATATTTACTACTTAATTATATTTATATCAATAAATTAAGTATATTACCACATTTACAAATATATAGGAATATAATGGCAAAACAATACGAAGAGACGGGGATAAATACGTCTTTTATTTTTAAGCTAGCTTCATTTCTCATCATTGTTATCGGAATATTGCTTTTTGCTTCATCAAAATATTTTGACAAAGTGAAAGTTGATATTTTATCTGAAAATGAAGCACATGCTATTTCAATGGCTGCAAAGGAAAATCAATTGAACACTGAAAGAGAATTGAAAAACATAGATGCATCCATTAAAATAATTGCAAAAGATAAGTAGCATAATTGAACTTTTTATGGCTAGCTAGAATTGCATTGTTTGGCATTATTTTCACTCAATTATTTTGCCAAACAGTAAAGAATTCTGTTGAAGATTTAAATAATATAGATGTTGTTTCTCATCTTGGAAAATCAATTCCTCTAGAAACACAATTTTTTGATATACAAGGCAATAAAGTACAATTGGATAGGTATTTTAATGGAGAAAAGCCAGTTTTATTAACGCTTTCTTACAGTGATTGCCCAATGCTTTGTTCTTTATTACTTGATGGAATTGTAGATGGGTTACAGAAAACATCCTTTAAGTTGGGTACTGACTATCAAATGTTAAATATTAGCATTGATCCAAATGAAACTCCTATTCGATCAGCAGAAAGACAACAAAGATATATTTCTGAGTTAGGTAAAAACACTTCAGATAGTAGTTGGGAGTTTTTAGTTGGAGATGAAGACAATATTAAGCGGATTTCTGATAGTGTTGGGTTTCAGTTTTATTATGATGAAGAAACTAAACAATATGCGCATCCTGCTGTACTTATGATTTTAACTGGAAATGGAGTGATTTCTAGTTATTTGTTTGGAGTACAATACAGTCCTATAGATTTAAAGTTGGGAATACTTGATGCTTCGCAGGGCAATATAAAAAGTACTATGCAAAAACTACTTTTATACTGTTATCAGTATGACCCAGATGGAAACAGTTATTCCCTATCAATTGTGCGAGTAACTCAAATAGGTGGATTTTTAATAATTTTAGCAATACTAGTAATGGTATTGATGTTTAATAGATATGACAAAAATAATAAAGAAAGAACAGGGAAGTAAGGATGAATAATAATGGAACTTTATTTCTTCCAACTCAAGCTTCAACTATTGCAAATGAAGTAGATAGTATTTTTAATTTTGTACTATATACCGGATTAATCATTTTTGCTATTGTTGTTATTGGATTGGTTTTCTTTTCTATAAAATTCAGGAAAAGAAACGAGAATGAAGAACTAACTTCAAAAGTGTCAGAAAATCATGTATTAGAATGGACATGGTCAATTATACCATCCATTCTTGTTATTGTATTATTTTTCATGGGATTCAAGACATTTATGAAAATGAATATTGTACCAGACAATGCAATTGAAATCAAGACTACTGGTAAAAAGTGGATGTGGGTTTTTGATTACCCCAATGGCGCAAATTCAATAAATATATTGACTGTACCAAAGGGCAAGCCAATCAAGTTACTACTTTCATCTAGTGATGTTATTCATAGCTTTTATATTCCGGACTTTAGAGTGAAAATGGATGCTCTCCCAAACCGATATACTACGTTATGGTTTGAAGCAAATCAAACTGGAGAATTTCCAATTTATTGCACTGAGTTTTGCGGAACTGGTCATTCTCAAATGATTGGAACCGTTAAAGTAGTTGAAAATGATGCGTACGAAACATATTTAGTATCTTCTAAAAACAATGAAGCTGATACAAGCATTCCCCTTCTTCAATTGGGTGAGAATGTTTATAAGGGCAAAGCATGTTTTACATGCCATACATTAGATGGCAATTCATTAGTGGGCCCCACTTTTAAAGGCCTTTTTGGATCCACAATAGAACATACAGATGGTTCAACAGCAGTTGTGGATGAAAACTATATCCGAGAATCAATTTTAGAGCCTGCTAGTAAAATTGTTAAGGGCTTTGCTCCAGTTATGCCAACATATCAGGGTCAGTTAAATGATAGAGAGATTGATGGCATTATTGAATTTATCAAAGAAAATAAATAGGATTTAAAATGAGTGCAAATACAAATTATTTAAATGCAACAACCGGATTAAAGTCCTGGCTGTACACACTTGATCATAAACGAATTGGGGTGATGTATTTGGTGTCAGTTATGGCATTTTTTATGGTTGGTGGTTTATTGGCAATGCTTTTGCGATTAGAACTTTTTACACCAGCAGGTGATTTATTTAGTCCAGATTTATACAATAGAATCTTTACCCTACATGGTGCAGTTATGATTTTTCTGTTTATTTTACCAGCTATTCCTGCAGCTTTAGGAAATATTTTACTTCCAATTATGATTGGTGCAAAAGATGTGGCATTTCCTCGTCTAAATTTAGCGAGTTGGTACGTATTCTTAGCCGGTGCCTTAATTGCTGTATATTCAATTTTGATAGGCGGTGTTGATACCGGTTGGACTTTTTATGCACCCTATAGTACTGATTCTACTACTGCAGTTACAACCATCGTATTTGCAGCTTTTATTATGGGATTTTCTGGTATTTTTACTGGGATAAATTTCATTGCAACAATTCACAAACTACGTGCTCCTGGAATGACATGGTATAAATTACCGTTATTTGTTTGGGGACTATATGCAACTGCAATTATTCAAATATTAGCAACTCCTGTATTAGCAATTACACTTTTATTGATTGTAATGGAACGTTTGGTTGGGGTTGGTATTTTTGACCCTGCATTAGGCGGCGATCCCGTGTTGTTTCAACACTTCTTTTGGTTTTATTCGCATCCTGCTGTGTATATCATGATTCTTCCAGGTATGGGTATCATTAGTGAACTCATATCAACTTTTTCACATAAACGAATTTTTGGGTATAAAGCAATTGCATTTTCAAGCTTAGGAATTGCGTTTGTTAGTTTTCTGGTTTGGGGACACCATATGTACACTGCTGGCCAATCTGAGTATGCATCCATGATTTTTTCGCTTATCACATTTTCTGTAGGTATTCCTTCTGGTATTAAAATATTTAACTGGATGGCAACCATGTATAACGGCAGGATTACCTTTCAAGCTCCAATGTTGTATGCCCTCATGTTTTTAATTTTGTTTTCAATTGGTGGATTAACTGGAATGTTCTTAGGTGCGTTAGCAACAGATATTCACCTTCATTCGACATATTTTATTGTTGCTCACTTTCACGCAACAATGATGGGAGGTACAGTTATTGCTTTCCTTGGTGGAGTGCATTATTGGTGGCCTAAGATTTGGGGAAGAATGTATCCACAAAAACTAGCTCAATGGACTGCAGTTATGGTTTTCATTGGTTTTCTAGGTACATTTTTACCTCAGTTTATTGCCGGTTCTCAAGGAATGGCAAGACGGATTCACTCTTATCCAGAAAAATTTGAATTTCTAAATCAAATTTCAACATTTAGTGCAATGATTATGGGGTTCTCATTTCTGGTAATGATGGTATATTTATTTAGATCAGTTAAGCATGGGAAACCTGCAAGTGATAATCCATGGGGTGGGCTAACTATGGAATGGGAAACCCAATCCCCACCTGTGGAACATAATTTTGATAAAGATCCAGTTGTTGAGCATGGTCCTTATGACTACCATGAAATTGTTAAACAAAGTACAGATAGAAATTAAGGGGAAATATGGAACATCCAGCACATTTACAACATCACTTTAGTGATTCAAATCAACAATATGAAGCTTCTAAGCTTGGAATGTGGGTATTTTTATTAACAGAAATCCTCATGTTCGGCGGATTGTTTTGTGCCTATGTAATTTTTAGATCATGGTATCCTGAAATGTTTGTTAATGCACATAAAATGCTTGATGCAAATATGGGTGCATTAAACACAGTGGTATTGATTACCAGTTCATTAACAATGGCGTTAGCAATACATAGTATCCAACATGGAAAGAAAAAGTTGACCTCTAATTATCTTATTGCAACCGTTTTACTTGCTGGGATATTTCTTGTAGTTAAATATTTTGAATACTCACATAAAATTCATTTAGGTCAGTTACCGGGTGAGTTTTATAGCTATGGTGGTATCGATGCAAATAATCCCCATATTTTCTTTAGTCTTTACTTTATGATGACTGGACTTCATGGTATTCACGTAGTTGGTGGTATGGTTATGATAATCTGGTTAATAATGCAAACCAATAAAGGCAAACTATCTGCTGAATACTATTCACCGGTTGAGAATGTTGGATTATTCTGGCATTTGGTTGACCTAATTTGGATATTCCTCTTTCCACTATTTTATTTGATAGGATAATAATATGACTTCACATACACATCACATAATTCCAATACGAACATATCTCACAATTTTTGCTCTATTGATTGGACTCACATTTGTAACTGTATTTGTTGCTAAAGTGGATTTTGGTAGCATGAATATCATTGTTGCAATGATTATCGCTGGAGTAAAAGCATCTCTAGTTGCATTTTTCTTTATGCATCTTTTGTATGATGACAAGGTTAACCTTTTCGTATTTTTGACAGCTATTGTGTTTCTTGCTGTGTTTATAATTTTCACTCTTTTAGATACTGAAAGAAGAGCTGATATTGATCCAATAAAAGCAAAAGCAATCGAAGAAAAAGCTGCTATAATTTATGATAAAATAGAATCTGAAGACCATTCAGGACATTAATGAACAATTTGGTTAAAAATTATTGTGAACTAGGCAAGGTTCGTTTAACTGTTTTAGTTTTAGTGACAGCATATTTAGGTTACTACCTTGGGTTGAGAAGTCTCGGCAATACAATGATGACATTTGAAAGTTGGTTAGGTTTGTTTCATTTGTTAATTGGTGTTTTCTTGACTTCGGTTGGCTCTGGTGCATTGAATCAATATATTGAGCGAAACTTAGATAGTAAAATGGATCGCACCAAAAATAGACCTATCCCGTCAGGAAGAATAACATCAAAAAGTGCATTTATATTTGGTGTTTTAACCATTTTTATAGGAGCAATATATTTATCAATATTTACTAATTATTTAACTGCGTTTTTGTCTATTGCAACAGTTGTTTTGTATTTATTTATTTATACTCCATCTAAAAGAAAAACTACTTTAAATACAATTATAGGTTCAATTCCTGGTGCACTACCTCCTGTAGGTGGATGGGCTGCTTCTACAGGAATAATTGACACCCCCGCTTGGATTTTGTTCGGAATTATGTTCTTTTGGCAAATCCCTCATTTTTTATCCCTAGCAATTATTTATGCATCAGATTATAATAAAGGTGGATTTAAAATGCTTCCATCTGTTTATCCAAATTCAAAGCTTACACAGTATATGATTGTATTTTTTAGCGTTGCAATGGTTGGAACAACTTTAGGTCTTTTTATAATTCAAACTGCAGGAATTGTGTATGCTGCTGGTGTTTCTGTGATTGGATTTTTATTTTTAATCTTAGCATTTAACATAATGTGGAATACTAATACATACTCTGTAAAACGATTATTTTTTGCAACTATTGTTTACCTCCCCGTACTTTTATTTTTTATTTTTCTCGACTAAGTCAATAAATTGAATACTGATAATAAACTTATAACATTCTTTACAGTTATTGCTGGAGGAATTGTAGCATATTTGATGTTAGGACATTCACAAACACGACAAATTGATGTATCCCTTTTACCTACTGTGAATGCGCTGTTAAATACTTTTACAACTATACTATTAGTATTAGCTTATGTAAGTATCAAACAAAAGAAGAACGTTGTTCATAAGTACTTCATGATAAGTGCTATGGTTACATCTACTTTGTTCTTGGTGTCTTATCTTACATATCATTACTTCAGTCCTGGACCCAAACTATATGCTGGTGAATGGTTAGTGTTTTATCGAATTATTCTCTTTAGTCATATTGTACTCGCTGCATTAATCCTTCCATTTATCTTAAAATCATTCTTATTGGGGCTTCGAAATAAAACTCAAAAACATAAACAATTTGTGAAATATACATTTCCAATTTGGCTATATGTTTCTGTAACTGGTGTAGTTATTTACATCATGTTATATATGTAAATTTACTGCATGACACAAACTCCAAAACCTGTTGTACACTGGTTGTACTCAGCAATAATTTTGATTTTACTCATGATTGCTATCGGTGGAATTACTCGTCTTACTAAATCTGGATTATCTATGGTTGAATGGCATCCCGTTACAGGTATTGTTCCCCCACTAACTGATACAGATTGGATTGAAGAATTTACCAAATATCAAACATCCCCCGAATTCAAAGTGTACAATCATTGGATGACAATTGAGGATTTTAAGAAGATATTCTTTTGGGAATACCTTCATCGGTTAGTTGGACGAATAATTGGTTTTTGGTTTATTATTCCTTTTTTTGTTTTCCATCGTAAAAAATTTTTCTCAAAAAAAATGTATCATAGATTAAGTGTTATGTTTGTGTTCGGAATTCTACAAGGATTGGCAGGTTGGTATATGGTAAAAAGTGGCCTAGCAGATATTCCACATGTTAGTCATTACCGATTAGCACTCCATTTAATTTTAGCATTCGGCCTTATTGGATATATTTATTGGACTATTCTTGAAGTTAAAAATCCGAAAATGTTTTCTAATGGTTCAAGGTTAAAAATTCTTATCAATTTGATTTTAGGGTTAAGCATTTTACAAATAATCTATGGAGCATTCACTGCTGGTTTAAAGGCAGGTTTTGCTTGGAATACGTTTCCTCTTATGCAAAACCAATTAGTTCCCGAAGGGCTTTTTTCACTTTCACCAATATTAAATAATTTTACTACTAATATAATGACAATACAATTCATTCACCGTACCACAGCTTGGATTCTATTATTTTTAGTTTTTTGGTTATGGAAAAATTTAAGAGATATTTCTGTTACTGATTTTCAAATTAGGTCTAACTTTTATTTACTTTTATTGATCACAACCCAATTTGTTTTAGGTGTTCTAACCCTAATTTTTTCTGTACCTTTAAGCTTGGCTGTTCTTCATCAAATAGTTGCAAGTTTGTTATTATTAAGTATCATAAATATTAAATTTTTACTAAAAGTTTATTAATAATGATTACTATTAGTATTTTTAATGTTTTCTTTTATCCAACTACCAATCATCTGTAATTGGTTTTAATGCGCGAGGTTTGTCTAATATCTCTTTAAATATAATGGCTTGTTTAAGATTTGAACTTCTAAAATTAAATTTCTTTTTTACTGTTGCCCTTTGAACTGGTGGATTATTTTTGATTTCAGACAATTCATTCGCAAACGAATCTTCATCTTCCTCAATCTCATCAACATCTAAATCAATCACTGGTTCTTCAACAACAGGTACTGTTTCATTATTGGGAAAGAAGTCTAGTTCTGAAGCCATATGATCTTTAAGTCGTTGTAATCTTTCGTGTAGGTCTGATGGTTTTGATTCTTCAGCAGAGTCGTTTTGAATCTGTTTTTTCTTTTTCTTTTTTTGATCTGACAGCCAAGATATGATTCCCCATACTATGAGGAACCATATACTCGGATTTATTTCAGCTAAATTATACAATACTAATCATTTGTTGGTTCAGATGTATCACTTTGAGAATCTTCACCTGAAATAGATTCCCTCATCTGTGTGTCAGATTGGATGTTTTTCATTCGATAGTAATCCATAATTCCAAGATTACCTTCTTTAAATGCAAACGCCAT
Source organism: uncultured bacterium (assembly GCA_964501035.1). Classification (GTDB taxonomy): domain Bacteria; phylum Fidelibacterota; class Marinisomatia; order SCGC-AAA003-L08; family D37C17; genus CAYNTS01. Next base: position 10,108 of record CAZCRK010000005.1, on the reverse strand, counting down.
TGCTTTAGGAACTTCAGCTTCTGCTTCAATAACTTTGGAACGCATATCTTGAACCTTCGCTTTCATTTCTTGTTCTGCAGCTACCGCCATTGCTCTGCGACTCTCAGCTTTTGCTTGTGCAACTTTTTTGTCAGCTTCTGCTTGGTCAGCTTCTAAATGGGCACCCACATTTTTACCAACATCAACATCCGCAATATCAATAGATAAAATAGAATACGCTGTTCCTGTATCCAATCCTTTAGAAAGTACAGATTTTGAAATTTCATCCGGATTTTCAAGCACTGCCTTATATGAAGTTGCTGATCCAATTGCGCTCACAATTCCCTCACCCACACGAGCAATAACTGTATCATCTGTTGCACCACCCACAAGTTGTTCAATATTGGTTCGAACTGTAACTCTAGCTTTTGCACGAATTTCTATACCATCTTTTGCAACAGCAGATACTTTATTTTCAATAGGACAATCGATTACTTTGGGATAAACTGATGTTTGTACAGCTTCTTTTACATCCCTACCTGCTAAATCAATAGCAGTTGCTGTTTTAAAATCAAGTTCAATGTTTGCTTTATCAGCTGCTATGAGAGCATCTACCACAGATTTTACATCACCCCCAGCAAGAAAGTGAGTTTCAAGTTCTTCTGGTAAAATAAAATCAAGTCCAGCTCTGTGTAGGTTAATTATTGCATCTACAATGAGTCTGGGTTGAATTTTTCGGATTCTCATGACCACTAATTTGATCATGCCAATTTTTCCCCAACCAATTGATACACCGGTTTGAATCCACAAACCCAAAGGTACAAAATACAACAGTACTATTAAACCTATTATGAACATAGGGAAGGGTAAAAAGAAAAATAAATCACTCATAATTGCTCCTATTTGTTAAGTTTCTTGGATACAACCAATTGATTCTCATCAACAGAATCCACAATAACTGGTGTATCTTTTTCAATAAAATTTCCATGACTCATTGCTTGATATTCAGAGTCATAAATTAAAATTTTGCCACCCGGGCGCAAATTGGTTACTGCAACACCATGTTTTCCAATAAGTTCCTCATATCCTTTTGAAATGGTAAATCCTTCTTCACTTTTTTGAGATGTAATTGGAATAATTCGATTATACATTTTGGTTTTTATAAGTGCTTTAAACAGGATTATTCCTGAAAGTATCGAAGAAACAATCCCAATACTTACTCCCTTATATGCGGATTGATAATCATCATAGGTTGGATATTCACCCAACAACATTCTAAATAAGGCAAATAGGAAAAGACTTAAACCTGTAATTCCAGCAACTCCAAAACCCGGAATAACTGTAATTTCAAGTACAATAAAGAATAGCCCCGCAAACAAAATGAGAAAGTCCACCATATCTGCCAATCCAACAAGTAGATGCGCTCCAAAAAATAAGCCAAGACACAATAAACCTAAAATTCCTGGAATTCCAAACCCCGGAGATTTAACTTCAAAGAATAAACCTAACATGCCTAAACTCATTAGTAGTGGGGCAACGTTTGGGTTTGTTAAAAAACGAACTAATATTTCTGACCATGTTTCAGTATTTGAAACTACTTTTTCATGTTCTAATTCTACATGTTTTAAAATACTGTCGAGGGAGTTAAACTCTCCATTTGCAATTCCTAATTGTATTGCATTTTGTGTGGATAATGTGATGAGCTTCCCCTTATTAAATCCTTCTACTTCCGCAGAAGTTAATGTATCTCCGACTAAATTTAACATAAAAGAAATTTCAATATCTTCATCTACCATTGCTTCTGCAATTTCACGCGATCGATTATGGACTTCAGCTGTTGATGCCATTTCTTCTCGCATATACGAGAGTACTTTTTCTGATGCTTTTTTGCCTTCAAGGTCAACTGCAGTGGCAGCACCAATTGTAGCACCTTCCGTCATAAATATAGAGTCACATGAAAGTGAAATAAGTGCGCCTGCTGAAATTGCACGTTTATTGATAAATGCAATTGTTGGTATGCTAGTATCTAGAATTAAGTCTTTGATTTGAGTGGCTGCATCAATTCTACCTCCAAACGTATCAATTTCAAAAATAATAACATCGGATGATGATGACTCAGCTTCAGCAATCGACCGGTCGATAAAATAAGGGAGTCCCATATCAATCGTGCCAGAAATGGGAATATGAGATACCGTTGCAAAAATAGATTCTATACAAAAGTAAAACAGGATAGATATTAAACGTAGCTGTTTCATATTAGCAATTTACTTCATCATGCAATAATCAACCAATAGTTTTGGAGGTAATTTTTCCCTTAATAATTCTGTGATTTGGAGTATAATAAAAAGTAAATTTCCACTTCTGACGATTATCAATTAATTACATTTGTCACTTAAAGAAAAAATAACATATTATTTTCTACATGCTTTGAGCTTGAGTGTTCGGATTCTACCTCGAAAGTGTGCACTATATGTAGGTAGGATTTTAGGTAGTTTTATTCGAATTTGCATCCCTATCAGAAAAAATGTAGCTAGATTTAATATTAGAAAAGCTTTTCCTAAAAAGACACACCAAGAAGTAGAATTAATAATTAAAAAAATGTACCATCATTTTGGTATGCTTATGATTGATTTTTTACGGTCACCCAAATTGACTAAAAATGCCCTTACCAATATTTTATCAATAGAGCCCACAAGTAAAGATCTGCTTGAAAATACAAAGGGTGGAATAATAATGACCGGGCATTTTGGAAATTGGGAACTCTTTTTACCAGCTATTGGAGAGGACTTTCCTTTTAGTGTTGTGTATCAAACACAGAGAAATAGAGGAAGTGATTTATTTTTTAAACAAGTACGACGTTTTAAATATATTGAATTAATCCCTCGAAAAGGTGCAAAACTTGCTCTAATGAAGGCATTGAAAAATGGATCGTTTTTAGGGTTGGCAAGTGATCAAAATGCAGGAAAAGCTGGAGTTAAAGTTGATTTTTTTAATGAAAAGACATCCATACCAAAGGGCGCTGCCCATTTTCATTTGAAAACACATTCTCCTATTTTAGTAGGATTTTGTATATTATCCGATGATTATTCCTATTCACTATCGTTACATGAGATGGATTTAAGCAACTTATCAAACGAATATGATGTAGCAGTAAAAGAAATTAATCAAAAATTTTCACATTTATTGGAAGAAAAAATTATTCAATACCCCCATCAATATTTTTGGTTTCACAAAAAATGGGATAAAACAATTTACAAACAGTTAGAAAAATGATTTACCCGGCAAAAGATGATTATTTAAAGTTAGCATTAACTGCTCTTGAAAGTGGTGAGGTAATTGTGTATCCTACAGATACTCTGTATGGGTTTGGAGTTGATGCCACAAATACCGATGCCATTAAAAAATTAAATGCATTAAAAGGAAGAAGTCAACCTTTGAGCATTGTATTACATTCAATACAAGAAATTTCGAGATATGCCCATTTTGACGCATCAATTTTAGATAAATTTTCATCTTTATTTCCAGGTCCTTATACTGCATTACTAGAATCGAAAGATTCAGATTTATCTCCATTTGTGCAAAATGGTTCACCCAAAATTGGGATTCGCATTCCAAATCATAATTTTCCAATACAGTTAGCTGAAAAACTTGAAAAACCCGTTATAACAACGAGCATAAATCGACATGGAAAAGCTCCACTAAATGATGTAACACAGGTTGAAATTGACTTTCCTAATGTTGATATTTTTGAAGATACGGTTTTACATAACTCAAAAGGGTCAACTATAATTGACTTCACTGAAACACCTGAAGTTGTTGTTAGGCAGGGCGACGGAAAATATCCAATTTGAAAATTTATTTTCGCATATTAAAATTTGTTAAACCATATCGGTTAATGGTACTCATATCATTGATTTCTTCTATATTATTTGTAGTTATGAATACCTTTTCATTGTGGATGATTAGTTCATTAATTGGCACTATAATGAATCCAACGAGTGGTAATAGTTCTCTACAAAGCAAAGTGATAGGTGAGCTTTCAATAAATCAAAAGTTAGAGCAATTGGCTCAATCTTTAATTGGCTCAGGTTCTCAACTTGAACAGTTAAAAATGTTGTGTTTGATTTTACTTGTAAGTTTTCTCTTTAAAAATATTTTCTTTTACATTAATAATGTTTCACTATCTTTTGTACAAAATAAAATGATTCAAGATATTCGAAACAAAGTATTTAAACATTTGCATAATCTGCCTATACCTTTTTATGATAAGAATAAATCAGGTGAAATTACGTCTATTGTCCTACATGATGTATCAGCATTACGGACTGCATTTACTCAATCAATTCAAAATTTAATAAATGAACCATTAAACATTCTCGTATTGGTATTCATGTTATTTTTGATAAGTGCAAAATTGACATTCATTGCTATAATAACCATTCCAATTTCTGCATTTGTAATCATAAAGCTGGGCCAAAGTATCCGTAGAAAAGCCAAGCGTTCAAGTAAACAAATTGCTGGGGTTATAAATATCCTTCAAGAAAGTATATCAGGAATCAGGATTGTAAAAGCATTTGCTAAAGAAAAATTTGAAAATCATCGATTTCAAGAAGAAACTAAGAAATTTTTTACTTTATTGTTCAGACAAGATAGACTTCGTTTTTTAACCACTCCCTTAAATGATATGGTTGGTGTTTCCATGGGAGTAATTCTATTATGGATTGGTGGAAATGAAGTTCTTTCAAACCAAACACTTTCTCCAGATAGTTTTTTACGATTTATCATTTTTCTATTTGCTATGCTTCAACCCGCACGAAAACTAGGAAATGTGAATGCGCAAATTCAAGCCGGTCTCGCCTCAGCAACACGTGTATTTTCAATTTTAGATACACCAAATGATATTAAAGATGCTAGTACCCCCATTTACATTGATTCGTTTCAAAATAGTATTCAATTTAATGATGTTTCTTTCCAATATGAATCATCAGACACACCCTCTCTACTAAATGTTGATACAACCATTCGTAAGGGCGAAATTGTTGCACTAGTTGGTAGTAGTGGTGCTGGGAAATCTACTTTTGTAGATTTAATACCTAGATTTTATGATGTAAGTAGTGGGACTATCACAATTGATTCTCACAATATTAACGAGATTTCACAATATTCTTTACGTTCTTTGATGGGTATTGTTACTCAGGAGGTTATTCTGTTTAATGATACGGTTGCAAACAATATTGCCTATGGGATAGAGGAGGCAAAAATTGAACAAATTAAAAATGCTGCATTAGGTGCAAATGCTTTTGAATTTATTGAAAATCTGCCTAAAGGATTTAACACTATAATTGGTGAAAAAGGAACACGTCTTTCTGGAGGGCAAAAACAACGACTATCGATAGCTCGTGCTATCATGAAAAATCCAGAAATACTCATTTTAGATGAAGCAACCTCAGCTCTAGACACTGAATCAGAAAGAAAAGTACAAATTGCTATAGATAATTTGGTTCAAAATCGTACAGTAATTGTTATTGCACACCGATTATCCACTATTACTAAAGCGAATAAAATCTTAGTGTTTGATAATGGGCAGCTTATTGAATCTGGAAATCACTCTGAACTTATTACAAAGAATGGTCATTATAAAAAATTATATGATATTCAGTTTGGGAGCAGTTAATTGAATTCAGCAGTAATTGTAGCAGGTGGTTCGGGTTCAAGGTTGAAAACCAGCATTCCAAAACAATTTTTAAAAATAAAAAACAAAGAGATGTTGTCTTATTCTGTCAATACATTTTTAAATCAACCAAATATAGATGAAGTTATAATAGTTTGTCATAAAGATTGGATTCATCATGTAGAAACTCATTATCCAAAATGTAAGGTTGTTGTTGGCGGAACAAGAAGACAAGATTCATCTAAAAATGGAGTTTTAGCTTGTAACCCACTATCTGAAAATATATTAATTCATGATGCAGCACGTCCATTTGTTTCTTCAAAAATTATTTCAAATTGTATTGATAATCTTAATGAGTTTGAAGTTGTTGTTCCTGTACAAAACTCAAATAATTCTCTGGTTTCTTTTAAAGATGACACAGTCTCATATGTAAATAGAAGAGAAATTAAACAAGTTCAGACCCCACAGTGCTTTAAATCAAAGATTATCAGGGAAGTGTTTGAATCAAAAATTGAAGGAACGGATGAAGTTGGAATGGCTCTTCAATTTAATCCTAATATAAAAATAAAACTTATCGATGGGGATAAACAAAATTTTAAAATTACAATGAATATTGACATTGCTAAAGCAGAGTTTTTGATTAGCAAAAACTGATGGATATAAGTATAATAATAGCACATTTTGACCCTGGAAATCATCCAAATTGTTTTGAATCATTTCAAAGAACTGTGCAGTTAATTTCTGAACAGAAAAACTCATTTAATATTGAAATTATAGTTGCAGATGATGGTTCAATTACAAATGCAGATATTTCTAACTTGAATTGCAATAAAATACATTGGAATGATAGAGCTGTATTTGATTTGGATGGTGATAAATTAGCTAATTTTCTAAAAAATAAAAATTTGTCCTTCCCAGAAATTTCTCATTGGCTTTATTTACCTAAAGACAAAAAATGTATGTCTAAAGCACGGTTGTGGAATGTGGCATCATCAATCGCAAAAAGTGAGAATTTATTTTTTTTAGATGATGATAATTTTTTTATTTCAGACAATTCAATTGATAATATTTTTATTTTATTTAATGATTATGATGTTTTTTTTGGACAAATTCAAGATAGCAATGGAAAATTAAGAAAATTTGAAAGCAAGCGAGTTCAAGGTACAACTTTTGGAGTTAAGAAAGAGTTGTTAAATAAAATTAAAGGGTTTGGTGAATGGACCGAACAAATTTCATGTGGTATTGATTCCGATGTATGGTTTAAGTTGTACTCTCAATATCAAAAACAAAAATTTAAAGCATGTTTTACAGATTCAATTCGAACATTAGATAGTTGTAGTAAACGATGGAGACCATTTATTAGTACTTTTTTCAGAAATCGAAGAGCAGTAAAATATTTTAATCAAGAACATGGTTGTCAAAATTATAAAAACCCTAAATATAATCCGTCTAGAATTAAAAAATTATGGATGGAAAATTTGATGGAAATGATTTGAATAATAAAAGAGTATATATAATAACACGAACTCATGAAAGGGAAATAGAATTCAATAATTGTTACGAATCTCTATTAAGTCAAACAGTAAAACCTAATTGGCTAATTATTTCTGATAGTGAAAATAACTACTTAAATAAAAATTTTGACATTTCAACTAAGATAATCAAAGTCAAACCAGGTAGAAAAAAATGGTGGATTAGGCATCACAATTTTACAAATTGTTATTTTAATGAAGCACTACCATTAATACCAAATGGCCATTTTGTGTTTTTCTTAGATGATGATGATAAATTAATTACAAAAACATGGGTTGAAGAAGTTATTAATAAGAATTCTAATGTTTTAATTGGCAAATTTCAATTAGGTCCAAACCATAAAAATAAAATAATTGGAGAAGTTATTAAACGGGGAGAAGTTGGAGGATCCTGTTATGCCATTAAATCAGAAATTGCCAAACAATTTACTTGGCCAAATCGTGGTGGTGGAGATTTTATTTATCTTAAAAAAATTTTAAAACAGTATACCCCCAATTTTACAGATACAATAATTGGTGGTGTTCAGAATGATTTAAGCAGAAGTTGGAAAAAAAGAAAATAATTATTAATGAAAATTTCAATTATAACACTATCGTGGGACAATAGATCTTACACCGAAGCTTTTGTAAAAAGTATTCGTTCTAATACATCTTTAACTTATGAATTAATCATAGTAGACAATGGGTCAAAAAAGGAAACTCAACAATGGGTTAGAAAAATTGCAGATAAATGTATAATTTTTGATTCTAATCAAGGTTTTCCAAAAGGATTTAATGAAGGAATAAAAATTGCAACTGGAGAATATTTATTACTTGCAAACAATGATACAGAGTTTCCTGAGAACTGGGATAAACTACTTGTTGATACCATGGAAAAGAATCCAAATGCTGGAATTGTTTCTCCAGTTTATACAAATGGAAGGAGGATTGCTCGAAGAATTAAGCCTGGTAAAAAAGTAATCAAAGTAGGCAGATTCAAACGTGGACCCTCTGGTGTTGCATACTTCATGCGAAGAAAAGAAATGATTAAAACTTTTGGAATGTGGTGTGAAGACTATGCTATAGCTAGTGGTGAAGATGCTGATTTATGTATGACAGTATGGGATAAAAATTTTGATATATTAATTGATGAAAGAGTTTTAATTTTTCATGAGGGAAAGGTTACTTCAAGTACTAAATTGAATAATTGGAAAGATCACTTTAGTAAAAATGGTAAACAATTTAGAAAAAAATGGTTTTTTAAATATTATTTTCCCTATTTAGCAAGAATTATTCAAAAATTTAAATACTATTAAATTATGGAAAAATACTTCCAATCAAATAAAGGAGTTACAGAAAGTATTGTAACATTAAAACCAATTAATGAGTTGGAGTTGGATTTTAATTTAGATTTACATAAATTTATAAAGAATTATAAATTTAGTCGTATTGGGTTTAAAAAGACAATTGTAAAGCGATTAGTCAAAAAAATAATACATAAAAAATTAAAAAATAAAGTTTACTGGGATAAAAATATTTGGACTAAATCAAGTATTATATTGCTTAATTGTGAGTTTGTTATCAATAATCAAAATATTTTTAATAAAATTAAAAATGCAATTAGTGATAATAACTCTTTTGAAATTAAAAATGTAGTTTCAAAAAGTAGATTCAAAACAATAACAAAACTTACAAAATTGTTAAAACAAAATATCGAGCTTGATTTCCCTTTGTTTATTAGTGGGAAAGTATTGGCACAACTTGGTGGTAAAGTGAATAATTGTGAAATTTTTGTTATTGATGGTTCTCGAAGAATTTTAGCGTCATCATTTATTAATAAAAATATTAAAATATATTTAATAACTTATAAATAGCTTTTGTTTTATGAATATATTGTTTCCATATTCTCAATCAATCTATAAACTAAACTTATCAAATCTTTTTTCAAAATTTATTAAGAAACAACATAATATAAAATTCATAAAAAAAATTGATGAGTTAAGTGACCCCACAATGAAAAATATTGATTTAATTTTATCTAATCAAGCATGGTGGAATATAGAAAATGAAATTGGTAAGCTTGCATCGCAAAATAAAATACCTCATATTACAATAGAACATGGCACACCAATGTTTTACCAAAGTAACAAACAATATTATAGGAGATCTATCGGTCACGCTGATATTAAACTGCTATGGGGTCAACATAATTTGAACATGATGAAAAAATACAATTGTCCACTTGATAAATTAATAATAACAGGATATCCTCGCTTTGATGATTTGTTAAAATATAAATCGGTTAAAAATAACACACCAAAAATTTTATTTTTATCAACTTGGAAGATACCAGGAAAAATTAAGATTGTTTGGGAAAGAGTTGTTGAACAAACTAAATCCCTCAATTATGAGCTTTTATTAAAACCACACCCAATGGAAAAAGGTCAAATGTCCTTTATAGGAAAAAATAATATCCCAGATTTTGTGAAAATCATAAATAATGAAAATTTATTTAAATATATATCTGAATCAGATTTAATTATTACTTCCCCAACATCAACACTAATTCCAATTTTATATTTTAGAAAGCCATTGTTTAGTTATTATCCAACCTTTACGAAAAAATATTTCAAAGGAATGATGAATTTTTACAGAAACTTTAAAATTCCACATTATAAACAAATACAAAAAATTGATTTAGAAAAAATGTTAAACTTTAAAGTAGAACGAGAACGTAATAATAAGTATTTAAAACATCTATCCTTTAAAAATGATGGTAAGAATACTGAAAGGGTATATCAGTTTTGTCTAGAATTCGTTGAATTATATAAATTAAAAAATGGTAAATAATAAATGGTAAATATTTGCGTGATAGGTGCAGGAAGGTGGGGACAAAACCATCTACGGACATTAGCTCAACTTAGAAATCTAGGTGGAATTGTTGAAT